>JAGXNU010000049.1:2465-10874 GCA_019894815.1 Promethearchaeota archaeon | reverse complement strand
ATCTACTATTCAATAAATGTATTGTAGCTAAGTGCATAACGCTAGGTATTACATCATTTGAGGATTGGCACCGATTTACATCATCATTTGGGTGAACCGGGTATTTTTCCCCCATTGGATGACCTAAAATCTCGTTAGCTCGATTCGCTAATACCTCATTCATGTTCATGTTTGTTTGAGTACCGGATCCCGTTTGGTAAATATCAATAGGAAATTGGTTTAGAAATTTGTTTTCTTCTAAAATTTCATCAGCAGCCTTAAGAATGGCATTCCCTTTTTTTTCATCTATTAATCCCAACTCCATATTCGCTAATAAGCTAGCTTTTTTAAGCTGAGCTAATGAGATAATAAAGATTTGAGGAAATACTTTTCCACTTATTTGAAAATTTTGTATTGCTCGTTGTGTATTTACACCCCAGTATGCATCACTTGGAACTTCTATTTCTCCCAAAATATCTTTTTCCATTCGATAAGTCATAATTAGATCAATCCAAATAGTAATTCTTATAATGTTATTAGAATGTGGATAGTAAAAAAATTTTAGATTAATATTAAATAAAAGTATAAAATAATAAGCTATTTTAAGATGTCAATGTATCGATAATCTCTTCATAATATTTAAAAATTGTAGAGTAGTGACCTTCATCAGGATAAAATTTCGCATCGCAATTTGGAATTAACTTGCTCATCTCACGACCCATAGCAACTGGTACGTTTTTATCAGCCTCACCATGCCATATATATACTTTAAGTTTGGGAGAAATATCTTGTAAGTTAAATCCCCAAGATCTTGCGTATATTTTACCTTCATGATATGCTCCTTTACTCCCATAGCGAAAAGCTTCAGCACTTTCCTTAAGAAATATTGAAAGAATTTGAGGATCAGAAAATATTTTTCTATCTTCTTCAGGTAAATTTTTCATACTTTTCTTTATGCTTTTTTCTGCTTTTTCTAAATCCTTAGAACCACGAGATTGAATCCACATCATTATCTTAAATAGCCATGGAAAAATACGAATAACACTAAAAAGTTTAACTTTATTTTCAATCTCTAAATCTTTTGGACCTAAACCGCTGATTATCCCACAAGACGTTAATCTGTCGGAAATTTTATAAGCACAAGCTGCAGCGTAAGGACCTCCACCTGATATACCTTCAACTGCAAATTCATCTATTTCTAAAGCATCTGCTAATTCAATTACATCATATGGCCAATCTAAGAGCGTGAGATCTTCTTTATAGTCAGACAGTCCCATTCCCGGCCTGTCGGGACTAATAACCCGAATGTTTCTAATTATAGCTCTATCAGATAAAATCGTTGCCTCAAGACGAGATCCGGGAAAACTATGAAAATGAAATAAAGGTTTGGCATCCTTGGGTCCTAAATCAATGTAACCTAGTGTCCTTCCATCATTTAATTTGATAATTTGATCGATACTATCATTATTAGTTGTCATTTACATCACTGTAAAAAATCATATATTGAATTTAATAAAACCTTGTTATAACTAAAAGTAGAGTAGATTATTATATTTTAGTACCACATGAGGTACAAGTCTCAATATCATCTTCTATCTTAGATCCACAATAAGGACACACTCTTGTAAGTATTTCATTTTGCTTAGGTTGAGATCCTACTTCATAGAGCAATGTAAATAGGTGAGAAAATAATCCATCGTACCAAGATTTTTTAAGTTTTTCCACTCTTAAAACATTTCGTGAAAGCGGAGATGCTTCTACTCTAATAAGGGTTTTACTTCCTTCTAACTCATATAAATTTATCCGAATTCTCTTCTTCCAATTAGGATCATGTCCTGTATTAGCCATTACTGTTCCTTGTTTAGCTTCGATAAATTTGGGAGGATTTGATTTCTTTATTTTTGCTTTATGTGTTCCATTCAACCATTGTAATGTAATTTCATATGTTTTTTCAATATTGAGTGGTACATTTTCCTCATAAATAACATTAACATTCATCATAAATACTCGTTCAAATAACAATTAAAGAAATTGAAAGATTACTATTTAATTTTTCATTATCTTGAAAATTTGCGGTTTGTGTTAGTCTATACGGTAATTATAGTTTTAATTCATGTAATTTTTTATTAATTTCATTTTTTTTATCCCCCTTTAGATCAAACCATCTGTAAAATATTAAAGCGCCAGCAATACAAAAGATAAAGGGAACAACTCCTTGGATAATGCGAAGGCCCATAATTATCTCACCACCATGAGAAGCTTCATTAGGATCATAGAAGGTGATTGCATGAATTATCGCTATGATAAAACTTTGAATTGGAATAGTAATTCGTATAAAGAAATTTCTAATTCCAAGCAAAGTCGTTTCATGATGTTTTTTTGTTTTCACGGCGATTTCATCATAACAATCAGCAGTAACTGGTGAAAGCATGATCAAAAATAATGCTCCCGACATTCCCATTAAAATATTTAGGATATAATATTGTAATGCGTTTATTATGAACAAATGTAACAGCAAACTTACTCCAAAAAATGCCAAACCCATTGAATATGTAGTAGAATGTCCTATTTTTTTTGCAACACGAACCCATATAGGCATTGTGATAAAAGATGAGATTAACATCAGAAATGAGCCAATAGATCTAATATACTGTTCTTCTCTCAATACATCGTCCACAAAATTAACTGCATTCATGCTCATCAGCCCCAATGCAATCATAAAAGAGAAATAAGAGATAATAACCAGCATAAAATTTTTCTCCTTTAGGGCCATCTTCATTGTTTTAAAAAAAGATACCCTTTCAACGTTTTCATACCCACCTATGAAACGATCTTTAATTAATTTAGATTCCTTGGATCCTGGAATGAAGAAGAATAAAGAAATTGCTAAAATTATGATGCTAATAAATGCAGCAATGGTAAATGAAACTGGATCTCCGGGGTTAATTATCTGTGAAAAAATTGTTATTGCTAAGAAATTTGCTAGAAAAGTAAAAATTTGGGTCAATAATCCACCTTTTCTCCTCATTTTATCTCCCCTAAAATGAGCTGCGAATGCCCCATAAGAGTGGGTTTGCAACAAAGAATAAAATAGATCATAAATAGAAACAATAACAATGTAATATATCAAAACTAACAGAGCTCCAGATGTGATTGGAGGAATAAATATAAAGAAAAAAAGCACTATAGCAGGAATACCACCCAATATAACCCAAGGTGTATGAAAACCCCATCTTTTGGTCCATTTAAATGGTTTATCGGTAAGGTAACCTATAAAAGGATTAGTTAACATGCTCCAAATTGTATAAATAGTATTGGCTAATGCCATATATATCGGCCATAATGAAATGGTATTAATTAAACCTAATTCTCCCTCATAAAAAGTCCACACATAATTATTGAATGCAATCATGAGATATGTATTCAAAAAATATCCAGTAGAAAATAGAATCAGTTTCCAGGTACTTTGTTCTTCATTTTCGGAGGGTTTAGCTTTAATATCTAAAGAACTCATGATTTGATCATTATACTTTTTGATAATTGAAAATATTCTTAATTGCTTATTAAAGTATATTTCCAATTTAGAATCATTTAGAAAAGAACTCATATTGGAAAAAAAGTAAAATTAGTAAAGGATACTATGAGTTATTATAATGGTATAATAAATTAGTTTATGAGACGATCAACAAGGAAATTTTTAAATGCTTCTACATCTTTCCAAGAAGTTGCACATCGTATCAAATTTCCTCTTTCACTAATTTGAGTTAAGCCACGATCAGTGATCTCGATTTTTAATTCTTCAATATTTAGCAAATCTTCAGAGAATCCGAGATAAATAGCCACTGTATCAAACAGGATCGAAGTTTCATTTTTTTTAGTCATTAACAATTTTGGCTTGGTATAATGCCAGGAGATCTGTGTCATTTTGGAGAAATAACAGTCATTTCCAAAAGTGGTACATTATCTTATGAAATTACAAAAGCAATTGGAAATGCCGGAATTGGAGTTTCAGCGTATATCGGGATAGGGGGAGATCCAGTTAGAGGTAAGACAATGATTGAAGCGGTAAAGTATTATGCTGATGACCCTAAAACAAAAGTCATTGTTCTCATAGGTGAAATAGGTTCAGATGAAGAAGAAAAAGCATCAATTTTTTTAAAAAACAATGTTGATAAACCAGTTATAGCATATATTGCTGGAAAAAGCGCACCAGAAGGGAAACGAATGGGTCATGCTGGAGCAATTATCTCCGGAGTTTTTGGTTCAGCTCAAGAAAAGATAAAAGCTTTAAAAAATGCAGGTGCTTTAATAGCTGATAGTCCGTGGGATGTTCCTAAAATGATAAATGAAATCCTTTAATTATCATTTATTTTTTTAAAAAATCTCTCTCTTGTGATTTTTCATTTCTTATCAAACTAAGGGTTAAAATTAAAGCAATTATTAAGCTAATTATGACTAAAATTTCTTCTGTAGAATATTACGATAAAGTCTTAGGTTCTTGGGAAGGTCACATAGCAGGAGATTATGTTGGTGCACCTGTTGAATTTAAACCTTATGAGGAAATATTGAATAAATACGGCAATATCACGTATTTTCCTGAACCGATTGATTTAAATTACGTAAATGACGATGAGATGTATGAAATATGTGCTTTAGTTGCTTTAGAGAAAAAAGGAATAAATCTCAATGCTAAAGATATTGCTTTAGAATGGGTAGATCTATTATATGATTTGAACTTTACTGCCGAAAAGATTGCGTTAAATAACCTGAGATCGAATATATGGCCTCCTCAATCAGGATTGCATAACAATATCTATTTTGATGCCATTGGAGCACAAATGCGAGCCGATATTTGGGGTCAAATTGCTCCAGGAGCACCTTCGGTTGCAAAGAAATATGCTGAAATGGACGGTTCAATTTCACACGCTGAAATAGGTATTGAAGGCGAAATTTATGTGGCAGTGTTAATTTCAAATGCGTTTACTGAACAAAATATCAGAACCAATATAGAAAAATCACTTAACCATATTCCCCCTCCTAATGAAAGCTTGTATTCTCAAATGATAAGGAAAGCCATTCAAATTTATGATGATAATCCCGCAGATTTCAGGAACGCTCTAGTAATTTTGATCAGATATTGGGATGATATTCGAAAAAATGTATTGAAAATAACAGGAGTTAAAGGATCTAAATCAGATTCGCTTTTGAATCGGAAAAGAAAATTGTTTTTAAAAGATAATAGCGGGGTTCACGTTTTACCAAATATCGGGATTATAATTTTATCCTTACTTTATGGTTCAGAAGATAAAGAAGATCCGTTAGGACGGTCTATTTGTATCGCTGCTATGATGGGGCTTGATACAGATTGTAATTGTGGAAATATTGGGGCGATCTTGGGGACTCAATTAGGCTCAAAGAATATTCCATCCAAATGGCGTGATCCTTTAAAGAACACGTTCTCTACCTATGTGAAGGGATATGAAAGATGGAAAATAACGGAATTAGCATTGAAGATTACGGAAGTCGGTAAAAGAGTAATCCAAGAAAAACAGCAAGACATCATAATTAGCTAAGAAGAAGGTCTAAAAATAAAAAAAATTATAATTTTTTATGGCAAAGCCACCAATTTAAAAATATTATAAGTTTTTCTACAAAGTGCCAGAAGAAACCAAAATTGCAACCTTATTAATTCAAATCATTCGAACCCTTGAAAAATTTGAAGCTTTTAGTTAGTAAAGGGGAAAAGAATCCCATATTAATAATGTGGGAAAAATTTATATTAAAATGTAAGATAAACTAATTACTAATCAATAATAAAATAATTGAGAGATAGAGATAGAATTGGCCCAAAAAAATATTTATGAAGTCTCAGCTAAAATTCTCATAGCTAATGAATTACCAAAGTATTATCCAGAATTCAAATACCATAACAAGTTAATGATTATTGACAGCGAGACTGACTTAGAGAAAGCAATTTTAGATAATCCTTGGATAAATAAGGAAAAAGTTGTAGTTAAACCGGACCAACTTTTTGGAAAAAGAGGGAAGGCAAATCTACTCTTGTTAGATGCAACTTGTGAAGAAATGAAAGATTTCTGTCGCACTAATTTGGATAGAGTTTACGAGATTGGAAATGTGAAGGGCGCATTGAAACGCTTACTTGTAGAACCTTTCATTCCTCATGAAAAAGAATATTATGTTTCTATAACAACCAATAAAGAGGGTGATGTGATTCATTTCTCTTTCGAGGGGGGTATTTATGTGGAAGAAAATTGGGATAAAGTCATTCATGTACCTATACCTATTGGAACTGATATTAAATCTTTTGATTTAGAAAGTAAAATGCCGGATTTAGGAGATTCTAAAGACGTTTTAATGCCTTTTATTAAGGGGCTTTATCAAGTGTTTGTCGCTCAGGATTTTACTTTTCTTGAAATCAATCCATTCGCAATCACTCAAGATAATAATGTTGTTCCATTAGATGTTAAAGCTAGATTAGATGATACCGCAATGTTTCTTCATACGGATACGTGGGGAGATCCTAACAACCCAATTGAATTTCCAGCTGCTTTTGGACAAGTTATGTCTGAAAAAGAAGCGTACATACGGGAATTAGATGAAAAAACAGGAGCTTCCCTAAAATTAAAGGTTTTGAATCCTGCTGGTCGAGTTTGGACAATGGTAGCTGGAGGAGGAGCCTCAGTTATCTATACCGATACGATCGTGGACTTAGGATATGGAGAAGAATTGGGGAATTACGGAGAATACAGTGGTAACCCTTCACGAGAATATACTGAAATTTACGCTCAAACCATCATAGATCTCATTACAGAAACTCCTGATCCCGCAGGTAGAGCAAAATATCTCATAATTGGTGGAGGAATTGCTAATTTTACTGATGTAAAAGCTACCTTTACTGGAATCGTTAGTGCTATCAGGAATTCAGTTGAAAAACTGAAAAAAGCCAAAGTTAAAATTTACGTGCGAAGAGGTGGACCTAACGAAAAGCAAGGTCTTGAGCTCATGAAGCAGGTTGGAGAGGAGACTGGGGTTCCAATTGAAGTATATGATCGATACACTCATATGACAAGAGTTGTAGATTTAATTAAACATGCTGAAGAAGAGGGAGGGGTTTAAAATGGAAGATTATGAACTATTTAATAGAAATACACAAGCGATTATCTACGGATTTCAAAGGAATCCTATCCAAAGAATGCTTGATTTTGATTTTGTGAGTAAAAGAGAAAAACAGTCAGTAGCAGCAATAATTAGACCTACTCAGACTGCTGCAATTAGTTATCACAAGGTTTTTTATGGGAATAAAGAAATAGTGGTACCTATTTATAAAACTCTTGATTTAGCAATGAAAAATCACCCTAACGCTGATGTGATGATAAATTTTGCTTCCTTTAGATCATCGTACGAAACTAGTAAAGAAGCTCTTGAATCTGATACAATTCGCACAGTAGTTATTATTGCAGAAGGCATTCCTGAAAGATTGAGTCGAATATTAATAAAAATCGCAGAAGATAGGAAGAAGAATATTATTGGTCCAGCTACTGTCGGCGGAATTGTAGCGGGGGCTTTTAAAATTGGAAATACTGCAGGAACTTTAGAAAATATCAAACTTTCCAAATTATATCGACCAGGCTCAGTTGGTTTCGTCTCAAAATCAGGTGGCTTAAGCAACGAAATGAATTTCATGATAAGCCAAACAACCGATGGGGTATTTGAAGGCATTGCCATCGGCGGTGATAGATATCCTGGTTCAAGCTTAATTGATCATCTCATGCGATACGAAGCAAACCCTAAAATTAAAATGTTAGTTGCATTAGGTGAGATTGGTGGTACTGACGAATATGCGATAGTCGACGCTTTAAAAAGTGGAAAAATAACGAAACCAATAGTTGTATGGGTAACAGGAACAGCGGCAAAACTGCTACCTAAAGGATTGCAGTTTGGTCACGCGGGAGCTATGGCGGATAGCGCAAGAGAAACTGCTGATGCTAAAAACCGCGCATTAAGGGAGGCTGGCGCTATCGTTCCAGATTCATACGAAGATTTTGACAAAGAAATTAGAAAAACGTTCGATAAGTTAAAACAAGAAGGCAAGATTGATCCTATTGAAGAATTCGTACCTCCAGAAGTTCCAATGGACTACAATACTGCGATTAGCTTAGGAAAGGTAAGAAGACCGACCGATGTAGTAGTGACTATTTCAGATGATAGAGGAGATGTACCAACTTTTGCTGGTGTCGGATTAGATAAAATAATCAGAGAAAAACAATCAATTGGTTACGTGATTGGGCTTTTATGGTTTAAAAGAGAGTTACCCGAGTTTGCTCAACAATTTATCGAGATGGTGATTAAATTAACTGCCGACCACGGTCCCGCGGTTTCAGGAGCTCACAACGCAATTATCACAGCGCG
>JAGXNU010000049.1:0-2367 GCA_019894815.1 Promethearchaeota archaeon | reverse complement strand
CGAACGCAGCTAAATACTTCAGGGAAGCTTTACAAAAAAGAATGACTCCATTAGAATTTATGGGTTATATGAAAGATGTCGTGAAGATTAACATCCCTGGAATTGGTCATAGAATAAAATCAGTGCAAAATCCTGATGTACGAGTGCAATTATTGAAAGAATTTGTCTTCAAAAACTTTGAAAAACATCCCCACCTTGATTACGCTCTGGAAGTCGAGAAACTTACCACCTCCAAAAGAAATAATTTAATATTGAATGTAGATGGATGTATCGGTATAACCTTTCTGGATTTGTTAGAGAACTTAGATTTCACTAAAGAAGAAATTGAAGATGTAATATTCAGCGAAGCTTTAAACGGATTATTTGTACTTGGGCGTTCAATTGGAATGATGGGGCATATATTTGATCAGAAACGTCAACGCGCAGGTCTTTATAGACAACCTTGGGATGAAATTCTATTTACAGATTAAAATTTATATTTTTTTTAATAATGATTCACAATAGAAATTGGAAGGAAACATTTGATTAAGTTATAATGAATCAAAAAATTGTAATATCACGAGTACAAAAAAAAAAAAATAGAAAAGTAAAAAGTAAAAGAAATAGGGAAAACAGAAATGGATGAGATAATTGAAAAAGCGAAAATCCACTTTGAAAAACTTGTAAAAGAGCAGTTAGAAAGAGTAGAGCGAATGAAAAAAGCCGGAGATTGGGTCGATTACAAAACGATAAAACCAATTATCATCGGAATCGTAGGGGGTGATGGTATCGGACCATTTATTACAAAACACGCCAAATCCGTACTAGAATTCTTGTTAAAAGAAGAGATAGAGAATGGAAATGTTGAGCTTCGAGTAATTGAAGGATTGACGATTGAAAATAGAGCTAAAGTAATGAAAGCGATCCCTGACGATGTGTTAGTTGAAATAAAAAAATGTCATGTATTATTAAAGGGACCCACTACAACACCGAGAAAGGGAGATAAATGGCCAAACATCGAAAGTGCAAATGTAACCATGCGTCGTGAATTGGATCTATTTGCAAACGTTCGTCCAGTTAAATTACCTGAAAAAAATATCGATTGGATGTTTTTCAGAGAAAATACTGAGGGCGCATATGTGCTTGGATCACGCGGTATCAACATTTCTGATGATTTAGCCTTTGATTTTAAGGTCATTACATCGCAAGGAGCAGAAAGGATTGTCAGATTAGCCTTTGATTACGCTAAAAAGAACAACATTAACAAGGTCACGGTAGTTACCAAAGCAAACGTTGTAAAAGCTACTGATGGAAAATTCCTTGCTATAGCAGAAGAAGTGGCAAAAGATTATCCCGAAATAGAATGGGACGATTGGTACATCGATATCATGACGGCCAAATTGGTGGATCCTGCTAGGCAAAGCCAATTTAGAGTATTTGTTGCTCCGAACCTCTATGGGGATATCATTACTGACGAAGCTGCCCAAATTCAAGGAGGCGTTGGAACTGCGGGCTCTGCGAACATTGGAAAACAATATTCCATGTTTGAAGCGATTCACGGTTCAGCCCCCCGTATGGTAGAAGATGGAAGAGCACAATACGCTGACCCTTCGAGCATTATCAAAGCAGCGGCTTTACTCATGAACCATATAGGATTTATTGGAAAAGCAAAAAAGCTCGAAATGGCACTTGATATTTGTGCAACGCTAGAAAAGAAAATAGCTGTTACAGGTCGAGACAACGGAGCAACAGGCGAAGAGTTCGCAAAGTATATCATGGATACTCTTGTAAACCCCAACCTAGAAGAAAAGTGGAAAGGATTCCAATATAAGTAGTTTTAACAACCAAGATTTAATTTTTTTATTTTCTTGTTTTTTCTTATTTTATTTAAAGTGTTTATCTTCGGTCTAAAGCTAATGCTATAAAAGGAATATCTTTATTGTCAATCTTTCCAATGATAACTTCTGCAGATTCCAATTTATCAGAATATTCATCCTCAACAACAATAATAATCTTTTCATGAATTAATTTAATTAATTTATCTAATTCTCCTTCTGTACCATTAAATTTTTTCAAAATATATGACTTATATTTATTAAATTCAATATTGTAAAAGTCTGGTATATAAAACTCAAAATTAGGGTTTAGTAGGATCTTCCTGGTTATTGAATTTTTAATTAAACCTGAGAAGACGATATTAGTATCTATTATAAACTTCATTGTTTTAGGGTTTTTAAGTAATATTTATGCCGTTCCCACATTTTTTGTTTAACCTCATCCCCTATTTTTTCCGCATCCTCTAACGTGAAATTCCAAAAGAAAGTTATAAAAATCAATTTGTATTAAAATCATTATTGTGGTGAAAATTACTTTCATTGGCGCAGGATC
>JAGXNU010000048.1 GCA_019894815.1 Promethearchaeota archaeon | reverse complement strand
TGATTGGAATGGATCATCATCATTTCGAAATACGATAGAAGCACAAGGATATGATATAATGTCTATTCAATCAAGTTTGAGTGCAACAGAAAGATTGGATAAGTCAATTTTGTTAGTCCTTCTTGGACCAAATCAGTATTACAATCCTATTTTCGAAATTCCTTACTTTATCAATTTTTTCGGTAATGATACAACAAATTCAATACTAATTTGTCATGATCATGGAAGTACGAGTACTTTGTTATGGGAGATATTCATTGCAGGAGCTCTTGATCCTGATATAGCTGGGGCCATTCCAGTAACTATTTTCCCAAATGGTATTTTAAGAGATAATGAATCATATGATACAAGAACAGATTTTCCCGTGATAAAATCATTTACAACCCATCCTATTGCAAATGGAATTAATGAAGTAATTTTATCTCAAGCTACTACCGTTGTTGGAGGCCCTTTCTTTGATTTCTTTGGATGGGAATTAGTAGGATCTTCAAGTGAGTATGGTTATGTAGATAAAAATGATGATCACATGTATAAATTGGAAGATGATAATATAGATATTAGCTTAATTGCTGCATCGATTCCTGGATTTCCGACACAATGGACACAATGGCCACTAGGAGGCTATCCTCAAGGGGTCTTTATGGCAAAAGATACTGGTAATGGTCGTGTATTCGTTTCTTCTGATGCTAGTTTATTTAATAATGAACTGATTGAATTACGTGATAATCGACAATTTGGGATTAATATAATCGATTGGCTAACCTATGGGGCTTCTTCTCCAAATGAAGATTGGATAGTCGTGTTTGATGAAGCACATATCAGACCTGAATATTCAAGAGACTTAACTTCAGCAGGAATATATGGATTTATCATTCAATATGTTATTCAACTATCTACAAATCCAATAACAGCATGGATATATCCACTATTAGCGATCTATACATTAAGAAAATATTTGCCAAAAAAAGACGAGAAAAAACAAAAGAAAAAAGTAAAGGAACAAGACGACAAAGAAGAACAAGAACGATTTAGAACATCCTCATTTTTTGCTGAAAAAATCCAGTGGTATCGAGAGAAAGGAAGATATGGGAAGGCGTTAACGCTTCTATATAGGAGACTTGAAAGAAAATTAAATAATTTGTTGAGAGGGAAAAAAATAACAACTAAAAGTGTGTTAGATATGGCTATTGCCAAGGAACAAAATCTAACAAAACTAAAAATTAGAAGAATAGCTCGATTTATGGATCGAATAATTGCCATAAAAGAAGGAAAAAATAAGATTAAGAATGAAGAAGATTTTGAAAATCTATTCTTTGAAATGGAATGGGTTATGAACAATATTTAAGAAAATTATGTTAACCAAATATAATTAAAAATCAAATAAACAAAAATTAAAATTAAAAAAAAAAGAAGTGAATTAAAATGGAATCTCCAAACAAAGCAAAGTATTATGAAAGAGAAGAATTGGATGTAAGTTCTATTAGATCAATAGCACAAGAGGTTTTAAGTGAAGTAAGCCGCGTGATTGTCGGTAATGGAGAAATTCTTCAGCAGCTTTTCATAGCTCTTCTCGTTAATGGGCACGTCCTTCTTGAAGGTGTTCCTGGTTTAGGTAAAACCGTTATGGCTAAAATATTTGCTAAGACATTAGGAATATCTTTCAAGCGTGTTCAATTTACCCCTGATTTATTACCTTCTGATATAACAGGTACAAAAATATTTGATCAGAATGAGGGTGCGTTTGTACTTCAGAAAGGTCCGATTTTTGCCAATGTTGTGTTAGCTGATGAAATAAATAGAAGTGCCCCAAAAACTCAAGCAGCACTTCTAGAAGCTATGGCTGAACGACAAGTAACTATTGAAGGTCAAACACTTGAATTAGTGAAACCATTTATAGTGATTGCAACAGAAAACCCCGTAGAAATGGAAGGTACATATCCCTTACCAGAAGCACAAGTTGATCGTTTCTTATTTAAGTTATGGTTAGATTATCCTGAAGATGACGAAGAGGTAGAAATCATGAGGAGACAAATCTCAGGAGATATGCCTTCGGTAGATGTCATCACTAGTTCTGAAGAACTATTAGCAGCTCAAAAAATTATGAATATGGTCTATATAGACGAAAGAATACTTAAATACATTAGGGACATAATAATAAAAACACGAAATCATCCACAAATCGCATTAGGGTGTGGACCTCGAGCCTCGCTTACAATAATGAAAACATCGAAAGCAAGAGCTGCAATCCTTGGACGTACTTATGTCACACCAGATGATGTTAGAGCTCTCATCATACCAGCCCTTAATCATCGAATATTGTTAAAAGCAGAAAGTGAACTTGAAGGCTTGGATTCACTATCTGTGCTAAGATCAATAGTGGAAGACATTCCAGTTCCAATTTAATTTTTTTTTAAACAAATATAAAATAGTAATATAATTCAAATGAAAAGCGGTAAAATCTAAAATTACATAATGGAGATATAAATGCTTGGTGGAAATGGTCGAACATTGATTATATTTGCAGTTTTCTTCCTAACTGCAGGATTTGCATTTGTAAATTATTTTTTTATTTTCTTTGCAATTCTCCTGTTATTTAGTACGATTATTAGCTTACCGCTTTTTTATTGGCAAATGAACATAGAAGAATTACGAGTCCATAGAGAACTTGAAAAAGAGAAGGTATTTAAAGATGATTTTGTCCATATTAAGGTTGTTATTAAAAACACAGGAAAAAATAGCTTTGACCTTTTAGAAATTAGAGATTATTATAATCCTCAACTTTTTCGATTAGTCCTTGGTGAAAATTTCATATCTACACGTATAGGTTCCAAAGGATTAGTAAAATTCTCTTATGTTCTTGAACCCAAAGTACGAGGAGAATATCCTATAGGACCCCTTTCGGTAACCGTTAAGGATCGATTAGGGTTTAATTCCGTTGAAAGAATAATCCCTAATAGTGTTTCAGATATTTTAGTATATCCTCCATATGAAGATATAAAAAGGATCGAAATTCTCGGGTCCAAACGATCTCTTCAGTTGAATTATGGTTTACAAAGATCTAAACAAAAAGGTCTTGGATCAGAATTTCATGGAATGAGAAAATATGTTTTCGGGGATCAATTTAGATTAATTGACTGGAAGGCAAGTGCACGGACTCAAAAATTAATAGTAAGGGAATTTGAAAGTGAACGAGACGTAACTGTTATGATTTTAGTGGATTCATCTAATAGCATGGCCGGGGGTGCGATTGAGAACACAAAATTCGAATATGCAATTCGAGCATGTATGTTATTGACCAAAGTTGCTCTCACACGAAGAGATAGCGTAGGAATATTTTCATATTCAGATAAGAAAAATCTACAATTCTTAAAACCAAGAGGCGGAGATGATCATTTTTATCAAGTTCTCGATTTTGTTGCTAGGGTAAAACCTCAAGGAAAGAGTAGAATTGTTGAAGCTATAGATTACTTCGTTAGACGGTTTCAAAAAAGGAGTTTAATATTTCTAATATCTGATTTAGAAGGAAATGTGAAAGAAATAAAACAAGCAGTGAGAAAACTTGTTACATTTAATCATTCAATTATTGTTATTAATCCTTTTAGTCCATGGTTCGAAATTCATGAAATTGATTTATCCTCTACTGATAAAGCATTAGCTGAAGCAATTAGTGAGGAAATGATGGAACATATACTACTCCTTAGACGAGAATTTCGCAATTTAGGGATTAATCTCATAACAACGGGACCAGATGAAATGATGGCAAATGTACTAAAAACTTATATGGAAGCAAAGAAAAAAGGGAGTGCGTATTAAAAAATGGCGCGATATTATTTATTAGGATTAAAAATAATTAAGATTTTCATATATTTTTGGATTTTAGTAATATTCATGTCCGTTTTTCATTTTGATGAGGTTTTAACGACTGATACCGGAGAATTAGTTATAGTTGCCTTTTTTGAAGGAATAAGAAATATAATAACCTATGCCTTCTTTGGGCTTGTCTATATTGTGGCATTAGGAAGTATTCAGATATCTTCATTTATCTTTACTCCAAATCCACAATTTATGTTTAACTTTCTTGATATATTCATGCGTAATTATTTTGGATTATGGTTTAATTTTCCTAATGGTACTGTACCTGCTTTAACAGAAATCCCAGATTTCATATGGTCAGAAATCTCTGTATTTACTGGAGATTTCTATTTATTCGCTTTCCAAATTCTATTCATTGTATCAATAATTTATTCAATTAGAGCTTTTTTCAAAACAAATCCGAAACACGATATGCTTGTAGTTGGGTCTCTAATACTAATGATTGTAGTACCTCTTATAATATTTGGATTTAACAATATGTTAGATCTTTTTCACATTAGCGACCCATATCTCAGTTCACTTCCTGATCCCTTGGATCCAGCGTTTTCAGTGATTCCTATAGATAATTTTTTTCAATTCTTAGCTAGTCCTGTTATATCGCTAGCTATAGTGTCATATATTTATTTAGAATTAGCATTTCAAATTAATTATATTGATACAGTTTCCAAACCATCCTTGGAAAGACGAAATAGGCTTGAATTTCAGCTAGAAATCCTTCAAAGTGAATCCCATTTCGTTGTAGCAAACATCGACAAAATAAAAGAGGAAGCTAAGGCACGCAAAGAAGAAATTGACAAAGAAGGAACAACCAATATTAATAAATTTCTCTTAAAAATAGAAGAAAGATTTTCTTACGTAAAAGAAATGATTGAAAAAAAGAAATTGGAGGAAGAAGAAAAGAGATTAATTACTGCTGCTTCAAAAACAAGAAGATTAGGACGATACATAGATAGACTATTCAAGGAAGATACAGAGGCTCGAGATACACTTACAGCAAGAACGTCTGCCCCTAAAACGCAGAGCTTAGCCATTTCAACATTAATCAACTTTTTCTCACGTATTATAATTTTAATTTTAGTAAGTTTCATTGTAATACAACCACATTGGTTTGCTGAGAATGTTTTCAGCTTACCACCCGCAATTACAGAAAGTGTGGCAATGTACTCTCCAGAAGTAATTTTAATTCTCTTATTACCAATAGTATCTTTATTTCCCGTTATATCAAAAATCGTCTCTTATATTAAACATCGAAATTTAATCATAAGTCTACAACAAGAAGGTAGAATAAAAGAAATTTTAGCTTCTGTAGGAGATTACGTTAGAAAAGAAGAAATCACTGAAGAAGTCACAATAGAAGAATCTGTAGCTGAATCATCCTAATTTGATCATAGATTAATTACATATCTTGCCAAATTTTCCTTTTTTTGAATATTCGTCATAAGTGTGTCAAAACAATATGTTTTTATGCCCAACTCCTCAATCTGTGGTTTTAATAATTGGTCTTTACGATCAATTATAAAATGACCTATTATTTCTTTATAGAATTTGGCGACACCGACACTTGAAACTTCATAGCCAAAAAAATTTAGCATTTTATCCGCTGGACCCTTTACTGCAGATCCTTCAATAATAGGACTAATTGCATACACATTATCCTTTACACTTGATAGTGTGTTTTTTATATCCTTGACGCTTAGGATTGTTCCAATTGAAACTATTGGATTAGAGGGACATATTATTACTCTTTTTGCTTTTTTAATATAATCTATGACGCCCATTACAGGTTTAGCTTTTTCAGAGCCCCTGAAGGATATACCTAAAATTTTGGGTTCACATTTATGCTTTATGTAATATTCTTCAAAATGCATTTTTCCCAAGGGAGTTTCAATGTATGTTGCCACAGATTCATTGCTCATTGGAATGAGGTCTGCTTTTACTCCTAATTTCTTACAGATTTTAGACGTGATTTGAGCTTTAGTAAAACCCTTATGATATAAATCAGTACGATAAATATGCGTTGCTAAATCTTTATCACCCGCATTAAACCATCCATAGTCGTAATAATTCTTTAAAACACTTAAACAATTAAAAGTTTCATTTTCAAAGCCCCACCCTTTTTCCTTATCCACAACTTCAGCAATACTGTACGTTATTATGTCGATATCTGGACAAATATTAAGACCGAATAGTTCAATGTCATCCCCTGTATTTATAATTATTTTTAATTTGCTAGGATCTACCACCCTTACTAATCCTTGAATAAACTTTGCTGCACCCACCCCTCCTGCTAATACAGTATAAAAATCTTCACTCATTTCAAATCACCATTTTAATCCTCAATTTTGAAAAGAATATCATCTAAATTCTTGCGAAATGGTGCTTTAGGAACATCTAGGGGATATCCCACGGTAAAAAAAGCCATGGGTATATATGATTCTGGAAGATTTAATTCTCTCCTGATTATTTTCTTTGCAAATAAGGGCGCGCAATACCAACAAGACGATAACTTTTTAGATTCAAGAGCTAATAGTAAATAAGTTGCAGAAGAACTTATGCTCTGGATCCCCATAAATAATTCATTTAAATTACGTTCATCTCCTTCATGCAATTCTAAATCATGCTTATCTAAACAAAGTAAGATTAAATAAGGTGAATTTAAGAATTGATTTCGTGTTTTTTCAATCTTTAATTTGATGGTAGACTCTGATTTGCCTTCATTGATTAAATCTTTCTTAAGCTTTTCATTCATCCTGTTTATCAATTGATTTCTTTTGGCACCTTTACTTAATATGATATATCTCCAAAATTGACCATTATGAGCACTCGGTGCCCACCTTGATAGATCAATACATTCTCTAATGAGTTCTTCGTCTACTTCCTTCGAAGAAAATCCTAGCTTATAACTCCTCCTTGCTTTAAGTGTTTTTATAACATCAATATCGCTCTTTTTTTCTCTAAACAAATCTGAATTTCTTTCACGTATAATTGAGCTAATTTTTGCTTGATTATTTATTTCAAACTCATATCCTTTAATCAGTACAATAGGAAAACCCTCATCTGCCTCACCCATTATTAGTTGGGCTGCAGATGCAAGATTATCGACTTGACCAATGATTGTGCTTTTTAATTCTTTCCCATAAAGATCATATTTACCTCTCTTATCTAATACGGCATCTATTCCTGAAAGTCCTATTGCTACTCCAATAGCTCCTCTTCTAAAAGGTCTTCCGAATGAATCTGAAATAATAACTGCTATATTTTTATGAACTAGGTTTTTGAGATCATCCTTAATTTTCGTTGCTTCTTCATCAGGATTTTCAGGTAATAACGTTACCATATTATCACCTTCTACATTTGATCTATCTATTCCTGCATTAGCACAGACAAATCCGTGTTTTGTTTCAACAATCATGACATGACTTGCTCGAATCACTTCATTTGATTCATTCAAAATCAACTGTATAATTTGCGGATCTTTGATGGGGATATTTTCTTTAGTAGCTAAAGGTTTCATACTTTCATGTAACATATTAGCATAATCACTTGGCTCAATTTTATTTAGATCGACTAAAAAACCACGACTTTTCGAAACAATGCTTTGAGCAATAACAAGGATATCTCCTTCTTCTAAGATAATATTTGACTTACTTACAGAATCAATTATTATATTCGCTAAATTATCTCCTGGTTTTATTTTTGGTATTCCTTTTAAAGCAATTAGATTAACACGTTCACTCATCTTTAATCTTCACCACTCATGAATAACGTGTATGATTTAATATCTTCCTCTTTGCTTCTGGCTATCTTTTCATATTTCTCAGGAATGGCACAACAGGCAGAATAAAACTCGAATGAAACATTTGGATCGTATTTTTTCATCCATTGTAAAGTAGTTTTGGAAGGTATTTCAATTCTTGTAATTCCCGCTTTTAAAGCTAATTGTTCAATCTTCTTTTTTACACTTCCACGAGGTCTCATGCATCCTAAGGAAATTTCAGTTTGAGGAAAGACTAGTCTTGTCACAGCTATTAATTTGGAAATATCCTCAGGTTTTGGAATTTCAAATTCTGAGTTTTTGGGGGGAATAAGAGCAATAATTACGATTAAAGAGGGATTAGGAATTGAATCTTTAATGAATTTAATTGATTTTAACTCTTCGTGAATTCTTCCATAATACAATCCAAAACATATATGCGGAACTATATTTAAATTATTTTTCTGAAGGAGTTCCAAGGATTGTTTGTAATCTTCTACTGTTTTATCGAGATGGTAAATATCTTGGATTATTTTATCATCCATGTTAATATCAAAAGAGATAATGTCTGCTGTAGTTTCTGTTAACTTTTGAGCAGTGTCTTTATTTATCAATCCCGTGTGAACGTTGATTATTAAATTAGTTTGCTGTTTCACTTCTTTAATAGTATTTAAAAATTGTTTCAGAGGAACAGCTCCGTTAGGATCACATCCCCCTGAAATTAATGCCCCTACACCTCCCTCCTTATGAAGGTTGATTAAAAATTGTTTTAAATCTCTATTAGTTAGAATTGGTTTCATATTTTCTAAATATTTTTTATTACAGTGTTCACAATTTAAAGCACATTCGCTCCCAGTGATACTTATGGCGGGGAAATTATTATTTGGAATGTACACTTTTAGACGTCCACCAAAATTCTGTACTTTCAATTTATATGCATGCTTTAAAACAGATTCAATCTGCTGAAAGTCAAGCGAGATTAGTTCTTCATAATCTGTCCAAGTCATTCGATTTTCCGTTATTTTCTTCATTATGTGCTCAATCATATTTATTTAACCATTTTTCATTTGAATATTTCTCTTTCACTAATCTTTCTGCTAATATTAATTCTTCATTAGTAATTTGCCCCTCTTTTAACTTGATTTTCAATGTATTTTCAAACCCTTGTTTTAATGATAATAAAAATTTTTCTTCATTCCAATGGGGCAAATGGTCCTTTATTCCAATGCATTTTGCATGTACAGATTTTACCATCCTTGATTTTGATACATTATGTGGTGCTTTTAAGACAGAATACATGAGGTCTGCATCTAACTCTAATAATATTGTTCCATGTTGAAGGATATGTCCCTTTTTTCTTATTTGTGCATTTCCAGAAAATTTTTTACCTTCTAAAAAAAGAGCGGGGCAATGAATAATTCCAGGTTCTGATTCCAGACCATAGCTCTTTAAACCAGAGATGATTCCCATCTCAATTATCTCGAATTGTTCAATTACTTTGTAAGCATTCAACTCCTCTAAGAATTTGATAGGACAGATAATTGAGTAAGTTATTTCTCGATATCTATCATGAAATACTGCGCCTCCTCCAGTGATCCTCCTAACTACATCAAATCCTTTATTTTGAGCGATATCAGTATCAACTTCTGAAGAAAGACTTTGATTTTGTCCTATTGAAATGGTTGAAGGATTCCATTTATAAAATCTTAAAGTGTTTGGCGCTTTTTTCTCTATTATGCTTGTTAATATAGCCTCATCCAAGGCCATGTTCCAATAACCATTAAAAATTTCTAAAGGTAATAATCTCCATTCATTCATACTATAAATTACTGTTAATTGACGAATTTTAATAAAGAATTGTAACTTTTTTGTTTCTCAATTTCGTTTAACTCTCTTGGGTAATTATAAATTGGTCCTGAGGGTCGTGATGTATAATAAGGGCGATTACATCCAGGACATCCTGAAGTTAATAGAACATCTGAAGTATCAATAATATCCCATAACTCTTTTTTATTAATATTATATTTAATAACATTCTCCTTAGAGTTAAATGTAAAATCTTTTAATTGTTTATCGTGCTTGATTATTAGGTATCGCCCTAATTGTATCTTCCTAAAATGTAATAATTCGGGACTTTCTAAATTTTCAAGCTTTGTCCCCTTGATTGGAGTAAATGCGAAAAGACCAACACGGATTTTTTGATCATTCAATTTTTGGATTAATTCCAAAATTTCTTTTGATGTTTCACCTAAACCAATAATTAAATGAGTTGTTACTTGACCATCGATAAATACATCTAAAGCCTCTTCTATAGCCGTAAAATGGTTTTCCCATGAATAAGGACCATTTGCATTTTTTCCTTTCACGTTATTAAATATTTCCGGAGTTGATGCATCTAATGCAATACCAATTCTATCGACTCCTATTAGTTTTAATTCTCTCATGTTTTCTTTTGAGATTGGTGGGGTTGCAACAGAAATTGGAACATCAGTAATTCTTTTAATCTCTGTAATAATATCAATTAGATCGTGAAAATTTTCGGAGTAGTTAAGGGTTTGAATGCATAATCTTTTGAAACGTTTATTTGGAACTAAGTAACTCAATCTCGTTAGAAATTCTTTAAAGGAATATTCCGGCCAATTGACGCGAGAAAGATTTTCAGTTGATCCTTCTGACTCTCTCGCTTGTGGGCAAAAACCACAATTTGCAACACAATGCCCTTGTTTATAAGTCATGATATAACAAGTAGTTGGAGGATCCTTGAATCGTATACTATCATAAAGACCAAGTACTGAAGCACTCCCGATTGATACTCTAATTTTATCTATCGTCATTAAATTTCCTAATGTTTTTGTAAAGATAAAACTAATTATAAAACTAATTATTCTATAAAATATCAAACAAATTTAGGATGAAAAACGTTGGAATTTTTAGTTTCTTCCAATCTACACCTTTTTTTTAAAAAAATTCATAAAAAATTTATTATATTAAAATTTACATCATTAATAATTTCAACCATAAACCAATAAATTATGATTTAAATGAGAGATAGTGATTACAATCCCAAGAAAATCGAAGAAAAATGGCAAGCAATTTGGGAAGAAAATGAGTTGTTCAAAATAGAGGCTGATCCTAACCTACCGAAATATTATGTATTAGAGATGTATCCTTATCCTTCAGGTAGTCTTCATATGGGACATTTAAGAAATTATACAATTGGAGATTCTGTTGCTCGTTATAAGCGAATGCGTGGGTATAATGTTTTATATCCTATGGGCTATGATTGTAT
>JAGXNU010000047.1 GCA_019894815.1 Promethearchaeota archaeon | reverse complement strand
GCTACAATAGTCTTCAAGGATGATATCTCCGAGGAATCTAACTAAAAATCATGACTGATTTTTGTCGGGTAATTATCCAGAAGAAATGATGGTTAATATTGATTTAGGTATATAAATCTTGACAAATTAAAAATCTCGCATCCTCGCCCTTAATTTTACACATAATTACATATGAGGAGGTGAGATAGGTAAGTGCACGAGGCACTTCTTTAACGCGTTAAAAACATTTAATAATTTACGATCTAAATCTTATTTTGAGCTCGCATAAAGGATTTCTAATCTTTTATGACAAAGAAATAATCGTATTTTTGTCCTGCGCTTTCTATTATATGATTTACAACCCTAAAATAGATTTGGATAGATAAATACATAATTAATCAATATCGAAATCAAAGTTTTAATTACATAAAACACGAATTTAATCATAATAATAATTCATGAAAATATTGTGAGATCAGATGGATGATGCAGAAATAAAAAAAAATGCAGATTTTTTAATTAATAATCTGAAAGGAAAGGAAATTCCTGGTACTGCAAGAGTATCCATTAGATATAACACTCTTGTAAGTTTCGCAAAAATATATGGCATTACAGATCCTAAATATGTAGGTTCTGAAGAAAATGGGATTGTTGCATGCCACGCATTTGCAAATCATTTTACAATTAAAGCATTATACAAATTATTACTTGGAATGAAATTGGTTCAAGATGGCGTAGAACGACCTTTTATGCATAATGTTAACAAACTACTTCATGGTGGTCAGAAATATGATTGGGAAGGATGTGTGGATGTCAAACCGGGAGATAAACTTTCAATAACAGCAAAATTCGGTAAAACTTGGCTCGTTGAAAAGACAATGGTTCTTTTTTCTGAAATAGAAGTACTTGTTAAAAATCAAAATAATGAATTAGTATGCAAGCCTTTAATAACGGCTGCAGTAAGACCTGGGGGATATTAAAAGAGGTGTATGAAAAGTGGTAAAAATATCAGATATGAAAGTTGGACAAGTAATTAAAAACGAATTTGATCAAATTACACGAGAATTATTGAGGCAATATGCGAAAGCATCAGGTGATACAAATCCAATTCATACAAATGACGAAATAGCGATAAGAGCAGGTTTGAAAGGTATAATAGGTCATGGCCTTTTTAGTTTCGGATTCATAGCCAAGTTATTTGAAGATTTTCTAAATCAAGAAGAGCATGGAAAACTAATTAACATTGATATCTCGATGCGGGGGATGGTAAGATGTGGAGATACATTAGTCACAGAAGCAACTGTTACAAAAATAGAAGAGAAAAGAGTTTTTTTTGACGTAAAGCAAACGACATTTACTAACGTTGATATTAAAGATAAGAATGGAAACATAATAGAACAATTTGAAGCTGGAGAAAGAGGTTATATCTCAGAAAAAGATATTCACCGAAACCTAGTGAAAACTAAAGAAGTTGATGAAGGAACATTAACATATCGAGAAAGAGTCTCTATGCCAGGAACCGCAACTATAGAATTATATAATTGATTTACTTTTATTTCTTTTTTTTTGTATAAAATATTTTCAATATTCTTTTAAAATTTCAATCAAGAATCCAAACTCATTAATTATAAAATACTGAAGTGTTATGTATTTTTTGATTAAAAAATAAGTTTAATAAAACATTTTTATACTTTTACGACAAAAGAGATTATTGAAAAGAAAAGAATAAAACATAAAATAATATCAGATAAGACGTAGCTTGACGATTTTAACATTAGATGAAAAACGGATAGAGAAGTTGATATCTAGCGGTAATTACGAGGAGGCCGCTGAGATCATTTTTGATTTAATCGAAAATCGAGATCGTCTAGACAAGGAAATTTTATATAAAACATTAAATCTGTTGAATTATATTTGTGATAAAACACCATCTATTTCTTTACGTGCTGTTAAGTATATCAACTTTATAATAAATGAACCAAATTCATGGATTCGTTTAGTATCATTAGAAATTCTTTATCAAATTTCAATATATCGCCCAAATCTATTAATAGAGTTAATGAAAGAAGTTCGCACTCGTTTTTATGATCTGGAACCAACAGTGAGAAGACTGGCAGTGAAAATAATGGGAAAACTGTTAATTTCCCTACATATTGACAAAGAAGAGATCCAAATAATAATTGAGGAATTTATCAATAGATTAATGGATAACGATTGGAAAGTTAAATTAGAAGTAATTAAAACGCTTAAAAAGATTTTGAATCAAGATTTTTCTAAAATTCCCGATTTAGAGCCACTTCTTTCAATTGTAATAATCAACTTACGTGATTTAGACGAGGATGTGGCAAGATCTTCAGCAGAATTATTGAAAATATTAGGAACATATTTTCTTAGTAAAGATAAAATAATGCATATTCTATTAAATTTGTTGTATAATGAGAAAGGGCGAGTTAAAGAACTCATTATTTGGCTATTTGGAGAGATCGGGAAAGAAAAATCTTCTGAGATAATCCCAATCATCCCAAAATTAATCAATTTATTGAAAGAAGATGATTATCGAATCCAATTAAGAGTGATTGATGCCCTCGTAAGCATTTCCAAAAATAATTTCGACCAGATTTGGTCAAACTTAATAAACTCGTTGGATCTTGGTGATGAAGATTATAGAAACACGATCCAAAATGCTTTATATCATCTTAGTCAAAATAATATTCCTGATGTCTTTATATATCTTTTTGAGGAATTAGAGAGTCCTTCAGAAACTGTGAGAGATAGTGTTGCATTAGTTTTCAAAAGGTTATATGAAGAATATCAAGTTGAGATTGAAAATGAAATAACAAAGATATTATATCGACTAGAATCGAAATACTGGAGAGAAAGAAAAAAAAATACTGCTCTTCTTCAGAACTTGGTTTTTATACTAGATATTAAGAAGATCGCAGTATGGATCTTCATAGAATTAGATAAAGTACTTTCAGATGAAACTGATTCAGATGTGAAGAATGA
The DNA here is from genome assembly GCA_019894815.1 of Promethearchaeota archaeon. Taxonomy (GTDB): domain Archaea; phylum Asgardarchaeota; class Lokiarchaeia; order Sigyniarchaeales; family SOKP01; genus SOKP01. The sequence continues at coordinate 8,009 of JAGXNU010000047.1, read as the reverse complement.
AATTATATTTACTCTAAAGAGTATCAAGGCCAATTTTAAAAGAATGGATGAGACAATTAGTAGAGTAAATTATGAATTGGAGCTATTCACAAGTAAAATCAGAGAATTTCAAAAAACCCCTGCTCAATTCCGTGAAAAGATGAACGCTTTAATAAAAGAATTCAAATTTAATGAAACTGAAATCGAGTTGAGTAAAACTTATAGAAAGATATTAAACAGAATAAAAAATTTCAACAAAAAACTTAATAAATTCGAGTATAAAAGATTAGCATTTAATTTACTTGAAGACTGGGAGGAAACTAAATTACAAATCATTGACGAGCTCAGTCTTATTAAAGGATTTATTTATGAAATTTTTGAAGAAAAAAAAATGGAATTCACTTCCGGATTGAAAGGCAGAATAAAAGTATTCCATGATCGTATTAATATTTTAAGAGTTCAATATGAAGCGCTAAAGTTTTATGAATTTCCAGATAATTTGGATGAAATCATCTTATCTAATGAACAAAATGACGAATTAGAAGAAAAATTTACTCAAATCACACAATTGAGAAATTATCTCTTTAAATTGGATGATGAAATTAGAGATCTTATTGTAAGTAATGTAGAATTTGACATTTTTAAGGAATTACTTAAAAATTGGGTAGAATTAAAAATTGAAATCCAAGAATACTTAAGCAAACTGGATAGAAAAATTAAGATAATCAAGGATAAAATTGTTAAATATTTCATAGAAATTGGAACTCGTGAAGAAATTTCAAATGGCAAAATTGAAGACATAACTAATGAACTCGGATTCCAATTATTCCAGGGACACATACATTCAATTATTAGTCAAGGAATTGAAGGATTTAAGAAATTTAATGAAAAATTTGAACAATTAAATATAAAATTAAGCCAATTAATAAAAAAAAATGAATTTAGTGATTCAATGAAATTCATTGAGATGAATCAAAAGCAGATTCAAAACTTTATCGAAGAATATGAAAATCAGATTGATACAGTTATAGGTAAAATTACGACTGATAACATATTCAATTTGTACATTCGTCCATTCATTACTAAATTCATTTCTTCAAAAGAAATGCTCATAAACAAGATGAAAAATTTCCAACAAAAGAATCTTGAAAAAATTTACCTAAATCAAATTAAATATTATTTAGACGTAATGAACCCTATTAAACTGAAGAATTTAGCATCATATATGGACTTAGAAATTGACCAACTTACGGATTATATACTCAAATTCATAAATAAAAATAAATTAAGCGGGAAAATCATAAACGATACGCTTCATTCACCCAAATTAGAAGATTTATACGAATCAAAAGATCTCCTTCTATTTAAAACTGTTAAAACTATTGGTAATAAAATCCTTCTTGATTTTAAGTTAAGTAATCCGACAAACCTCACTTTTAAAGATCTACAAATCATACTACGCATTCCTGTATATTTAATCTTTGAAAAGAATGAAAGTTTTCCGAGAAATCTCTATGTGAATGAATTAAAGCCTGGAAGTGCGCTAAAATTTAATTATGTTGTAAAAATGAATCGCATGATTGAAAAAAAACTTTCAGATCCTAGTGTGGATGAGATCACTTTAAATCTCTTTTATAGGGATCCATTTAATGTTACCCGGAAAATAACTAAGAATATAGATCTATTATTATCCTAATAATTTATTCAAAATTTATATAGGCTGATAATAAAAATTGCTTATTTATCGAAAAAATAAATAATTTATAACGAAATTTTTAATATAATCTGTTCATCTTTATGATGAACAGCATCATCTAAGTGGCTACTTATTGAAATATCCGTTGCAATACGGCATTGATAGTATTTTCTGTTTTTATTTTAAAATAAATAACTTTACTTTTTAGAATTGGGAATTAATGTGGGATTTAAGAATATATTTTGACACATTGGACATGAATTATACTTCATAAGCCAAGATGACACGCACGAATAATGATATTCACTCTCACAAAAAGAACATTTAATAGTTTTACTTCTTCCCAACCAGATAAAATCATGACAAATTGTACATTGAACCTTATTTTCTATAGACATCATCGATTTTTTTAATTTATGCCCACAATAACTGCAAAAATTTGTCTGGTATCTATTAGATGTCAACAATTTTTTGCCGCAATAGGGACAATAGTTAAACTTATTTCCAGTCAACAAGAATTCACTCTAATTATAATTTAAATTTAGATATTTAGTAATAATTTATTATAAATACACACTAAAAAAGGATATTTAGTCCAATATTTCATATTCATTGTATCCCAAATCTTCAAAAGAAAAGCACCTATCGAAATTATTAATAAATATAATCGAAAAATTAAATAAACATATAATCATATGAGAATCATGGTTAAACATAATAGAAATAGAAAAAATGTTAACTAGGAGGTGTCAAATGGGTAAAAATGAATACCGATTGACGAAACAAGTAAAAATCTATGGATGATCATGTAAACTTGACCAGAACAAATTAGAAACTCTACTAAAGGAAGTAGGTTTAATCGGAGACATTGAAGACTCTGCAATTGTTCCTGTTCCAAATACTGATATTGTACAAGTCAAAAATATTGATATATTCACGCCTATTGTTGATGAACCCGAAATCATGGGTGAAATTGCGGCATGTAACGTTACCAATGATGTTTTTGCCATGAACGTCCCTGAAGTTTCTGGAATGCTTGTATTTTTGGCAATCAACAAAAATACTCCGATGCACATTGCCGCAGGAATTCTAAAGGGTATTAAGAATTTCATGGAGCAAAAAATCGACTCTACAATTGTCGGGGGACATACAATTTATTCAGAATGGCCATTAATTGGTGGCGAGGCAAGTGGATTTGCAAATAAGGATGCGATAATTCGAAAACAAGGCGTTAGGAATGGTGATAAATTAATATTAACGAAACCAATTGGCTTACAAGGTGTAATGGCTGCTTATCGGGTGCTAAAAGATTTTCCTGAGATGTTAGAGGGATATTCTCCTAACGAGCTTAAAAATTCTATCGATCTTGCGATTAAGATCATGACTACTTCAAATCGAAGCGTAGTTAAAACAATACACTCATATGAAGATTTCTCCTTCATTCATGCCATGACTGATGTCACTGGATTTGGATTATCTGGCCATTTAAAAGAAATGCTTCAAAATTCAGGATTATCAGCTGTACTCGATACAATCCCATCAATTAAACTCTCTAAAGATCTTTCTAATGACCTTGGATATGATTTTAATGAGTGTTCATGTTCAGAAACGGCAGGTGGAATGCTTTTATCTATTGATCCTGAAAAAATAGAAGATTTTTCTAATGCTCTCTTCAGTAATGGTATCTCGAATTGGACTGTTGGTACTATTGACAGTGTCGAGAATGAGCTTGTTAGGATATCGGATAAAGTTAAGCAAATTGAAGTCACGAAAATATAATGATGTCAATGAAATAAGCTAAAACACACATGTGGGTGCTTATTGAGAATACCGTTGCAAAACGGCGTCAAATTTTTACCAAATAATGTTTTTTCTCATTTAATTTTGATTATAATTTTTTTGATAAGTTTTCTAAAGTGATAAACGCACTTCCGATTTGAACACGAACAAGTTTTTGAATGGGAATAACTTCAAATTTGATATTATTTAATAATTCCTTGATTTTTTGTTCAATCCATTTCTCCAAGTCGTTTTTAATTTTAGTAATCTCGATTTCTTTTTCCGGGTGAATTAGAATAGCTTCTTCACATAATCTTACTATCATTGATATAATTAGTAATTTATAAAATCTACTTGAAACATTTAAATCAAATGCTTGAGAGACAGTTACTTTCCCATCGTACATTGAGGAGGTTTTTGTAATATTAATCTCCATTTCAAGCGAAGGACGTGTTATCCTAATATATTCCTCCACAGCAGTGTATATCCGTGAAGATTTATCACAAAATTTCTTTATGTGCCTAAAAATTTTCTTAGCATGTATAAAGACATTTTTCATGTATTCCAAAGATTGCAAGCGGAGATTTCTTCTTTCAAATTCCGTTAAAGTAGTATCTCCTATGGAATTATGGTAGAAATAAGGCATTTCACAAACTAGAGTAAAACTTTCTTCTCTAACAATTCTTTTAAGATAATCATACGAGGAAGTACCATGTGTTATAAATTCTTGAGGATTTTCTATACCTTTAGCTTCAACATAATCATACTGCTTTTGAACACCAAACATCTGGAAAATCCCATCATGTAATTTCTTGATATAAGGGGCTTCAGGTTCTCCTAAATGTAATGGTAGATGCTCTCCTTTAACAAAGTTAACAAGATCATCAAACAAATTTCCAATACCACGAGAAATATAAAAATATACTCCCCCAAAACTCGAATTATGAAGACTATACATGAACTCAGGTTTTAAATCATTAATTAGGTTCATTAAAGCTTGGGTTTCTGGTGGTGGAGTTTCGAATTTGAGTTTTTTATAATTGATTGGAAATGACCATTCAACTTGTTCAAAGGGAGCGGGTCTATAATAATTCTTTGCGTATTTTATGGGAGTGAAATCTCCTTTAAACCATCCTTCGTTAAGAATCGCACCATCAATATCAATTGCTTTAATTAAATACCAAGTATAACCGGATTTTTTCGTAAATTCAGGATTATTTGCTAAAAATTGGGATAAAAATTCCAGACTCATGCTCCCTATAGGTTCATTTGGATGCGGGAATGCAAAGAGAAGCGCGTTTTTTTTTCCCTCTCCAAATTTTAAACATAATATTGTTCGCCCTCCTCGAGATTTGCCAATTTCTTTCAAGTCTACATGGTCAAAAGATTGTGCTAACTTCTTACTGGAACCATCCAGTTCTGCAATTGTCATAAATTCTTTATAGTTTGGGATTTGGTCTAAGATTTCTTTAAGTTGCATTTTTTCACTCAAAAATAAAGTTAAGATTTTATACTATTTGGTAGGTATTTTAATTTTATTATAAAAAGCGTGAATGTTACTCCTTGATTTTTCCCTTTAGTTCTATAATGACTTTTCTTAATTCTTCTAATGCATCTTCAGCTAATTTTTCTCCATTCTCTACATTAAAAGCAGTGATTGATAACTCTACTTCAACAGCTAATCCAATACGGGGATGAGTCTTAATCCAGAGTTGAGGATATTTCCCTTCTACTTCTGTAACATGAGGAGCTATTTGAGATTCACCAATACCTTCAAAAATAAATCCTCTCTCTATGAATATTCCTCGATTTTCTTTTAAAATTGGCTTAATGCTATTTGAAAACATCGCTTTCATTTCAGAAGGAACTCCTGGGAGTATAAAGATAGTTGTATTATTTTCTGTAATTTTAACTCCTGGTGCTGTTCCTCTAATATTAGGTAGGGGAGTAGAACCTTCTGGTAAATAAGCCATTTTAACACGTTCTTTTGTCATGCCTTCCAATTTAAGAATTTTTTGTTTATGGGCTTGTTCATATGACTTTTTTATCATGTTATACGCGTGATCGTTTAGTTTTAATTTTCTATTCAATCCAATTCCAATACCCTCAAGCGTCATATCATCAAATGTTGGTCCCATCCCGCCAGTTGTGATAATTATATCCGGATTTCTGCTCAAAATATCATTAACTGAATGAGATATATCATCCAAACTATCGCTTATTGTTGTAATTCTCCTTAATCTATGACCGTATTTTGTTATTCTTTTAGCCATCCAATTTGAATTTGTATCTTGGGTTTTGCCAATAAGCATCTCATTGCCTATTACTAAAATCTCAACATCCAATCTCAATTCCACTCCATAAATATTTATGCAACAATATTCGAAGATTTTAACCCTTTTAACATCCAAGCTCCATAAATTTCAAATTTGATAAATTCTTTTGTATCGTCGTATCCAAAATTATTCAATCTCTCTTTAAATTTACCAACTACATATCTTTCATCAGCATTTTCCTTCCAGACTGAAATGAAAAAATCTCTCCAATCGATGTAAGCGGCTTTTGCCTTATCTGGAAATTCCTTAGCATAAACCCCTGTTAAAATCCCAAAATGCATGAATCCGAGAGAACTATAATTAATTTCTTTAACTTTATCAAGTGTTTTAAAAAATTTCTCTTCTGAAAATTCTGGAGGCATGGCTGGTGGCATGATGAAATCTAATGTCCATAGATTTCCTAAAGCATCTCCAGTAAACATTATTTTCTGATCAGGTTCATAAATCGAAATACTACAATCACTATGCCCAGGAGTTTCCATCATCGATAAATTTATTCCTCCTAAATCAATGACATCTCCATCCCTCACTGAAGTTAAACCTTCAATTGATTCCAAATTAGGGAGCATCTCAAAATTGGTAAATGGTTCATTAAACTTTTTATTATTTTTAAGGGCTTTAATCCCAGTTTCTCCAACCATTATTTCGATATCTGGATACGCCTTTTGGAATATTGGAACACCTGAAGCATGATCCCAATGGGAATGGGTCAAGATCACAATATCTGGTGAAATATTATCAGATTTTAATTTGCTTATTATCCTTTCTGCTTCTTGAGGACCTGATACATCGATCAATGCTGTTTTCTTACCACCTTGGATTAAATAACAACACATTCCGTATGGTGAACCTAATAAATGAGAATCTATTAGGGAAATATTCTCACTAAATTTACCTTCTTCTTGAAACCATGACATGTTAATCAACAATTAATTTATATCTATATCTTAAAATGGATAAAGAAAAAAATAATTAATCTAAAAATATTCACTTGGGTAATTTGATATTATAGTTTTCATTTTCAAAAATAATGACTATTGAAATTGATGATAGCGGTACGGGAGATTTAGTAGGCGATGCTTTCATAGGATTCCTAAGACAAGAAACAGGCGAAATGTTATTCAAAGCACTTTCCGTGGAATTATTTAAGGGAGATAACTGGAAAAATAAAGAACCATATAAAATGACAGTGGATTTAGTTAAAGAGGGATTAAAGGAGCTAAATTTTGATAAGAAAAATGAAAAAGTGCTCATATGTCGTGGAAATATTTTTGATCAGGTAAGACAATATTTCGATGATATTGGTATAAATCATGAACCTGCGATTATCGAGGGAAAACTACAAGATGCTGTTGAAGGAAGGTTAGTTAAACATTTAAGAAATGACTTAGGAATTCGTTCAAGAAAATTAACAATAAAGAGTGGAGCAAAGAGATACTTTGTTCTTTTTAATTGGGTTAGTCGTAATTTTTATAATAGAGAAAAGTATGTAAAATCCGGTTTTAAAAAATGGAATAATCATTGGCGAGATGTCGCTATAGAGAATTATGAAAAATTTAAAGAAACAAGAAATTATAAATAATTATCTTTAAGGAAAATTTTTACTGATTATGAAAATTGTAGTCTTTGCTCCTCATCCAGATGATGAAATTTATGGATGTGGGGGAAGTATTTTAAAATGGATTGATGAAGGACATGAAGTCCATGTAATTTATATTACAGATAATCGAGTGTTGATTTCTTGGGGAAGAGCTCATGATCAACTGATTGAGGAGAAAGCAAAACCGTACTCAAACCTAAATGAGGATGAGATTGCTGAAATAGGTCTTAAAGAAGCTGAGGAAGTTGCGAAATCTTTTGGATTCACAAAAAATAATACTCATCTATTTAAATTTCACGATCAAGGAGCTTCAAATCGAATTGACGATGGTGTTAAATTAGCAATTAATATTATTAAGGATGCCAACCGTATTATTTTACCAAGTGATAATAATAACCATATCGATCATCAGGCAACCCATACCATCGCAAAAAGTGCTGCTATTACTTTAGGATTAGATCAAGTTGAGTTTTATGTTTATGCTATATATAATCTTATAAAAGTCTCAATGGCTAAACAAATAAAAATAGATACAGCAAGATATAGAGATAGGTTGCATGAAATAATGGGTTTATATAAAACGCAACTATGCCTAAAGGATTCAAGCATGGGACGTGAA
>JAGXNU010000046.1 GCA_019894815.1 Promethearchaeota archaeon | reverse complement strand
GATTGTTTAGATAACAATCTCCAACAACTTCAAATGAAGTCCAATATTGGATATTATATAATAGTGTTGATCCATCATTAGTATCTTCTATAATTATGCTTTTGTTTGGAGCATATATATCTTGAATTGATATATTTATGAAAGATGTACTGTAACCATTAAAATTAGGAAAAGGTTCAGTGAAACTATTTGAAACATCAAGATTATTAAATTCTTTAACAGTAGAATCAATTAAAGATTGATGCACTGTAACATTTATGTTTTCTCCAGATCCAGAATAATTTAAGGATTGGGAAGAAGTAGGAATTTCTTCAAATTGAAAATTTTCTTCTTCGTTTATAGGGTTAAAGTCGTTTAAATCATCACTATTATTCCAATTATTTGTAAAGATCGTTCCAAAATTAACAAGGATCAATGAAAATAATAGAGAAAATAAAACCATGAGTTTTTTAATTTTCTCTTTTTTGTTTTTTTTATTCATGATTATCAGAATTTATATAATTTCTTCGTTCTCTAATATAAATATTACATATATAATTGTGTAATTAGAATTTAAAATTACTTTTTTTAATTAGCTCTTATCGAAATAATACACGATAATATAAAATTCAAAATCAATAGAACACACAAATTTTTCAATAAATGAAAAGAGGGAGAAAAAATCTCAATTATGATTATTCTTTATCTGGTGATTTTAGTATTATCATCGCATCAACACATACGAGTCCGTTATTGTAAAGAAACACGAGATTTTCTAATTAGTATTTTCTTGCTTTATTTTTTCAAGGTATTTAAAATATTCTTCATTTTCTTCTTTTTCTTCTACAGAAGGTTCAAGCCAATCAGGATGGATGATGAAGAATAGAATTATTGGAACAATAAGGAAACTCACGATATAAGCAATGTAAATCAAATTTTTTATAACAAAGAATGGTAATCCATCCCAGTCTCTAATGTTGTGAGTATATATGAGATCAAAGTTCACAGTGTCATTCTGTGGATTACTATTCAGCTGATAATTCAATTCGACCAAACCTTGATAAGTTAGATTATCTCCATAGTGAAGCTCGATACTTCTTGATATTACATAATTTGTGTAGTTACCATTATAAGTGTATATCATGTTTGTATTCTGATAAACATCATAATGAATTCCCTCAACCTCAACATCAGTAACAGTTTCATTAGATATAAAATCGAATATTACGTAATACAAAGAAATATCTGGATATGTTTTCACGTTTATATTCACAATTACATCGACATCTCCATCAATGCGTTGATTTTTAACCGCCTGCAATTCAAAAAATTGTCTGACATTATAAACTAATGGACTTAAACACAGTAAACCCACAATAGAGAGAATAGTAAAAATTTTAAACTTGGATTTTCTACTTTTTAACATTATTCACCCTTCAAATTAGTTAAAACTTTGATATCTATCTTAAATATATCTAATTGAAATATAAAAATGTAATTATTAAAAAAACCAAGAGATCATCAGCAAAATAATTAAAAAATTGGTAAAAAAGATACAGGATTTATCTTAATTTTCGGGTTTTTTCAGTATAATTCTCGCATCTACGCAAATTAACCCTTTATCATAAATGAATACTGGATTTAAATCCATCTCGAAGATTTCTTCGTGTTTTGTGACTAAATCTGAAATCTTCATGAGTACATCTATAATCGCATCTATATCAGCTTTAGGTTTTCCTCGATATCCATCAAGGATAGGAAATCCTTTTATTTCTTTAATCATTTCCCGAGCATCATACTCTTCAATTGGGGCGATACGAAAACTAACATCTTCTAAAATTTCTACTAATATGCCTCCGATCCCAAACATTAGAGCAGGACCAAATTGGGCATCCGTAGTCATTCCAATTATTAATTCCGTAATTGGTTCATCTGCCATTTTTTGTACGCTAATTAATTTCTCTTTATCGGAGTGAATCTTCATTAATTCATCATAGCCGCCTTCTACTTCCTCTCGATTCTTCAAATTTAATTTCACAGCTCCCGTATCTGATTTGTGTATAATATCTTCAGCCATGAGTTTTAAAACGACTGGAAAGCCGATTTTTTCTGAAGCAGATACAGTTTCTTCTTTAGAAGATGTTAATTCTTGGAGTGGAATGACAATACCTATGTCTTCTAGCAATTTTTTGGATTCAAATTCCGTGAGAACCGTTTGATTGGATTCGAGTTTCTTTTTTAAAAATTCTTGCATGTTCATTAAAATTATCTCATTAATACAGAATTATAATGTTTAAGTAAATTTTGATAAAAATTTAAAATTATTGAAAATATTAAAAGCTTAGAAATTATAAATATTAGAAAAAATAAGAATCATGTCAAAAGGAGACCATCTTCAGACTTTACTAAAAAATTTCGTTGATTCTCAACAAGAAATAGAAATCGCGTTTCTCTATTCCAATCAAGGATTACTTATCTCAAAATATTTAAAGGAAGAAGAATCCTCCTCAAATACGGATGATTCTGAAGGTGTTTACGGAGCAATAACCACTTTAGTGGATAATTTATTGAATAAGATCTCATTAGAATACAAAATCGGAAATTATGGAACGGGTTCATTTGAAACCGCTGATCATCGAATAGTTTATGTGGAAACCGGTTCTGAAGCAATTTTAATGCTCGTTTGTAATTATAATATAAACCTAAATAATCTTTTCCCTATTGCTTATTTAGTCGCGGAAAAAATCACTCAACTACTTGAAGATAGTTTTGATTTCAGATTTAATACATTAGGTATTCCTAATTTGAATATTGATGAAAGCATTAATATTGGATTAGAAAATTTTGAAATTAAACCCGCAAAAACAATAATCAACGGTGTTTATGCTGATCATCAAATAAAAAGAACTGAAAATGTAAAAAAAATGTTTAAGTTGATCGTTCTAGGAGATGCAGCGGTAGGTAAGACTACACTAGTCAATAGATTTTTAAGAAAAGAACAAATAGGCGATTATCGACCAACTCTAGGAATTAATATAGCTACACAAAATTATTATGTTCAGGGTTATAAAGATGATATCATTCAATTTCTTATTTTTGATTTGGCTGGTCAAGAATTTTTTAAACGAGTACGACACGAATATTATACTGGTGCAAATTGTGCTTTTATTGTCTATGATGTTACACGGAAAGATACTTTTAATGAAGCAAGCAATTTTTGGTTCAATGATGCTCGAAAAGAATTGGGAAACATACCGATCGTCCTCGTCGGCAATAAAATGGATTTAGTAGAACAAAGAGAGGTTTCTACGGAAGAGGGGGTTGCTGAAGCAAGTAAGTTGGGTTGTTCTTTTATTGAAACATCTGCTTTGGAAAATCTTAATATTCAAGATACATTTAAAATCGTCGGTATAGGCCTTTTTTTCCAAAGTTTAGAAGATCTTGAGGATTATGACGAAATCTAATACCTACTATTTGAGTATAACAAATTCTCTGTTAACTACAATTTTTAAAATAAAAAAGTAAATAAAAATATTTTAGGAATTTATACGTAGTTAGGATCTTTCCTTAATTTCAATCGAATCCGATACTTTCTCAATTCATCCACAACTGATACTGAAAATGCAAATAAGAATACAATTACCCAGTGGTACCATTCCGTTAAAGGAACAATATGAAATGCAATCCCGAGTGGTGTGTAAAGAATTAAAAGCTGCAATGCAAGAGAGAGTCCTGTTGCCCAGAATAGATGTTTATTTGGGAAGTGATAAAATGGTTTGGTATTAGAAGTACAAGTGTAGACAAATAACAATTCACAAATAACTAAATTTGTAAATATAAGCGATTGAGTTAAACTTATTGCATATATCTGATCTGCATGTCCCGGAATGAGATAATTAGCTAAGTTTGGTGCGCCCGCAGCGCTCCAACCCGGAATGAAAACCGTCCAAAGAAGAATATATAGAGCGATATCTGTGATTGCGGTATAAATTCCAAGGAGTAAAGCAGGTCCTCTTATCTCTTTAATTAAAGTAAATCCTTTTCGAGGTTGGGCTTTCATGACATCAGAGTCTGTCGGAGTGAATCCAAGAACCATTGCAGGGATGCCATCCGTGGCAATATTTAACCAAAGTATTTGAATTGGCACAACTGGGGTTCCAATAAAAACATTTGTCCATAATTTCATTACAATATAAGCCACTAGAATTAAAAAAATCTCATCGAAATTCGTACTTAGCATGTATCGGAAGAATCCCTTGGTAGTTTCAAATATTCCCCTGCCTTCTTCTATCGCATTTACTATTGTTGCATAATTATCATCAATTAGTATCATATCTGATGCTTCTTGAGTGACTTCTGTTCCTTTTAATCCCATAGCTATTCCAACATGAGCACCTTTTACTGCAGGTGCATCATTTACACCATCACCTGTCATGGCAACGATTAAATCTAATTCTTTTAGCCTTCTTAGAATTCTTAATTTATGTTCAGATGTTACCCTAGCAAACACATCAACAATTTTTACCTTCTCTCTTAATTCATCATCATCCATTGCTTCAAGATCGATACCTGTAAGTGCTTCATTTGATTCTGTCAAGCCAATTTGTTGTGCAATAGCTAAAGCTGTTACTGCATGGTCCCCAGTTATCATGATGGTTCTTATTCCTGCCATTCTTGCTTCTTTAATTGCATCTTTCACTTCATCTCTGGCAGGATCTATGATTCCTACCAGTCCGACAAAAGTAAAATTTGTCTCAATTTCATTAATATCATATCCTGGTTCTAACTCCTTATATGCTACACCAAGTACTCTTAGGGCATTTTTCGCGAATTCATCATTTTGACGTAAAATCTCATCTTTCACTGCCTGATCCGTTTTTTTTTCACCATTAGATAAAACATGAGAAGCATTCCTCATTAAAATATCAGGAGCTCCTTTGATTAATGCTATTGTTTTACCATTTAGATTTCCAATTACACTCATCATCTTTCTATCAGAATCGAATGGAATCTCTTCCAGCTTTTCAAAAGAGTCATTAATTTTTGACTTAAGAGCAAGTACCTTCATGGAGATTTCAGTTGGATCTCCAACGACGCTAACTTCACCAGTTTTTTGGTCCATGATATTTACATTGGAATTATTACAATATAGACAGATATCCATAAATCTTTGAAGATCTGGGTTGATTTCAACAGGAGTTCCATTTTCTTGAATATCTCCTGAAATATTATATCCCACGCCTTCCACATCGAGAATTTTTCCATCTATAAACATTTTTACTACGGTCATCTCGTTTTTCGTCAATGTACCTGTCTTATCGCTACAGATAACGCTTATACGACCTAGAGTCTCAACAGCGGTTAATTTTCTTACTAGTGCATTCTTATTGGCCATTTTCTTCATGCCAATACTCATTACAACTGTAATAACCACAATTAAACCTTCGGGGACTGCAGATACTGCTAAGCTGATTGCTATTTCAAGTGCTTCTATTATTTCATCTATTTGTTCAGGAGTAAAAACAAAGCCTTCCGTAACTAAAATAATGATAAGTTCTATAAAAAAAACAGCTGCACAAATTATTATTATAATTATTCCTAATAATTTACCAAATCGATCTACCTCTTTTTGAAAAGGGCTTTGTTCAATAACCTCTTCTTGCAAGCTTGTTGCGATTTTCCCTATTTCAGTGTTCATTCCCGTCCCTATTACAATACCTTCTCCATTTCCTCTAGTAATGATCGTATTCATGTATCCGAGGTTTGTTCTATCCGCTAAAATCAATTTTTCCTCAACTACATCAACGTGTTTTTTAACAGGTTGAGATTCTCCTGTTAAAATGGCCTCATCAGCGTAAAGGGAAAATTGTTTAATTAACCTTATATCTGCTGGAAATTTATCTCCATCTTCAACTAAAATTATATCCCCCGGTACTAGATCTTCAGCCGCAATTTCTTTAACTTGACCATCTCTACGAACTTTAGCAAAATGAGGTGCCATTTTCTTTAAGCTTTCCATCGATTTTTCTGCTTGATACTCTTGATAAAATCCCAATATCGCGTTAATAATTATGATTGTAGCAATAACAAGGGCGTCAGTGTACTCAGTAGACCAAAATTCGGCTCCTGGTTTACTACCTTCGTACATGCCAATGATGATAGATACTGCAATAGCAAAATATAATAAATAAATTAGAAAGTCTTTAAATTGACTTATAAAAATCTGAAAAGCAGTTTTTCCTTTCTCTTTTATTAGTTCATTTTTTCCATATTTTTCTAGTCTAACCAATACTTCCTCTTTAGTTATCCCATTTTCACGTGAACTATTCAATGCATTTATGACTTCATCAAATTCTATCGAGTGTGCGCTAATTTTCTTTATTTCTGCCATCTTTTATTCATTTTTTTTCGTTTTTATAATAAATTTTATATTAATTAAAATAAGATATAACCTAGATTTTTTAGGTTTTCTTTTTATAACTTATAAAAGAGAGTATCATAAAAAAATAATACTGATGATAACATTTTAAAATAAAGTTTTCAGAAACAGCAATGGCTTACATTCGTGAACAAAATAAAAGAATTGAAGAAAACAACTTGGAAAAAAAAGTTATCGTTCTATTTTACCACTCTTCTGAATCATGACTTCTTTCATTCTGTGGAAACGTTGTAGAATTTGTAGAATCCAAAAAAGTAGAAGATGACATGGATTTCATAATTTGGATTGATGAGGAAACCGACAAACTAGGGACTCAAGTATACATTGATAATAAAATAATAGAAGAACTAGAACAAAATTCAGTGATACAGATCAACGTTGCTTTAGGTGAACTCAAGGGAGAAAAAATTGGGTTCTTGTTCATGAAGACCTAAAATATAACATGAAAAAGATGAACTTATTCTAAAAAAATGAGAGGATAGGTGATTTACGGTCGCTCCCGTATCATGTAAAATATTAATTTTGATATAACTTTAAAAAGAAATAATATCATTAAATTGATAATTTAACTAAAAAAAAATATTAACTGTGCTATGCGAATCAGTAGAGTGTTTCGTTGGAGTGTTAGGATATTTCTCTTAGTATTAACACTATCATTAACCGGAGTTTCTATTCTTGGTAGCATGTCTGCAGTTTCAATTCTTGGGAATGAAGATAATGTAAATATACCTTCAGGACCAATAGATGCAAATTTAAATATCTCAAATGTAAATGAAATGTATTTTAGAGTACCTTTCAATGTTACCAATGTCGGTTTTTTTGATCTGACTAATTTGAGAATAGAGTTTAGTGTCACCATGGTTTATGATCATGTTAATTTAACTGGAATTGGAGAAAATATTACATCAAGTGCTATTGTTTTTAACAAAGCCACTGTTTTTCCACCTATACCTAATGGACAAACTTATAATGGTTTATTTAATGCTTCAAGTGGCGATGGCTTTCTCCCTATTAACTTTCCGAATGCTACAACGGAGATTGATTGGTATAGAACGCCATATGCCGTAGAATTTTATGCAGATTTTATAGTTAGCGCTTCATATTCTCTTGATCTTATTTCTTTCTCAGTAGAACTCTTTAATATATCAGTGGGGAACCTTCCCCACTTATAAAGGTGATAATAATATGAGTACAGTGAAAAATATGTTTAAAGGAATTTTGTTCACATTCATATACTTAACTACAACAATGATTATACCTTATCTTACGTTTACGTGGGTTAAAGAGTTATCAATTTTGGGAATCCCAATTGTAATGAGTCAACTTGAATATGAAAGAATCCTTTTTTGGATTTCAGCATTCGGATTGATGATAAGTGGATGTGCTTTTTTTAATTATTCCTCACCAAAAGGATCTATTAGAAAAGCTATCTTTGCATTAATCCAGATTCTTCTTAATTGTCTTTATATTTGGAGTTACAAATTTTCAGGAGCAACGGATGTAAGTTTCGAAATATTAACTATAGGAGATCTTTCAATCGATTTTTCACAGATGATTTTACTTTACATGGGAATATATTTCTTAACAATCATACTCAAAGTATATGATTTGGTTGATTTTACTTTAAATCGGGAGAAAATTAGAGAAAAACGCTACTCAAAAAAAGGAGGGGATACTAAATAATGCTACTAGATTTCTTACAGGTCTTTGCTGAGATTATTGGAGCAATTTTAACCTTTTTGAAACCTATCGTTTCTCCAATTGGAGCTTGGATGGTCGAATGGATTGAGGTAGTTTTGGGGGTATTTCCTGATGACTCTCTTTCAATATATATAGGAATTTTCATTTTTTTGATCGTTGTTGGAGCAATTGTTAACTCTCTATGGACAGGTGATGCTCCTCCTAATTTTTTAACTCAGAAAGGTAAATTAGCCACAATTTCAGATGAAAAATTAAAGGAAGTTGAAGAAATTGAAGATCTCACGAAAGTCTATAAAGATGATGACGATAGAAAAAGAGATTCTGATCAAATTGATGAAGATTAAATAAAAAGAAAATTAAATTACTTTTATTTTTCAAATTTTTTTAGTAGTTCTGCTACTCTTTTACCTAAATCTTTAGCGATTTTTCCACCTAATTCGTCTTCTTCATCCTTTCCAATGAATTCTTTTAGTTTATGTTTTTGTAAACTAGTGATTGGGATGTTACCCTCTAAAACTGGACTTCCTATTGCGTTTCCTACAACTATCATTCCATGTATCAATGCAAAGTTTATGAGATCAGCAATAACACCTTCTCCTCCATTCCTCAATCCTGTTGCCGCCAAAGGCGCAAAAATAACATCTTTTAATAAATAATTTTTCATTTTCCAAGGACGGGATCTGTCTATAAATGTTTTAATCTGTGAACTAACTGAACCAAAATAATTTGGAGCAGCAATCAATAAAGCATCAGTATTAAGTATTAATTCTTCAATTTTTTTAATATCATCATTCTCTGTAAGAGGACAATCATTGGGGGGCCTAAGACAAGCGTCACAACCATTACAAGGTGTTATACTATAGTCTATTATTTGGATTTTATTTAATTTAAAATCCGCTGAAACCTCCCTTATTCCTTCAATAGCTTTATCAATTAAAAAATTAGAACTTTTATTCTTTCTTGGGGAACCTACAATAAGGCAAATAGTTTTCAAATTAATAATCTCTTTTTTAGGATATGATATGATTTTAATAATTTATTAAATACTCGATATCAAATTTAAATTTGCGAATAATAATACTAATATTAATAAGAATATTTTTGAGCATTAATAATTGGGTATTGAGCTCAATGGAAATCAGATATAATAATAAGAAGGATTTATTAGATGAATTAAATTTACATAAAGAATTGACATTAAAGAAGATAAATCAACTAGATTTAGACTCCGCTTTAAAAAAAGTTAAATCTGCAATCATACTAATTGAAGAAGCTCAAGAGTATTTTAACTTGGACGATGAATTAGATGCATTTCTTCAATTAAACCAAAAAATCAGGGATGAGAGATTTAGTCATCGAGAATGGTATTTAAGAAAATATAATAATCTAATAAAAGAAAATCTGACAGAAGAAAATCTCGATTCTTTTTTAAAACTTCTCGCAATGTTAAAAGATGAAATAGATGGAGTTGTAAACAAGTTCAATTTAGAAGATGTTCAATATCATATTAACTCATATTTTAAGTACCTAAAAAAAATGTATGGGATCATTAGTTCCTATAAAATCCTAGAATTCAGCATGGCATCTAATCAAATACTAAAATTTGCTAAAGAAATTCGCCCTGAGAAATTTAATAATCTAAAATCTCTAACACTCTCTCTCTATCGCAATTTGGTAACAAATAAATTACGTGAAATTTCGGAAATTCAAAATACATGTCAAATGGATGAACTATGTGAGAAGTTAGCTATTTCTAATACTGATTTTATCAAAGTACTTGAATTACTTGAAGAAAACCCTCAAAATCCTATTAAAAAATTCAATCAAAGAACCCAAGAAATAGTTTTCAAATGAATTATAAGCCACGATAGGACTCTGATCGGAGTACATCCTTATTAGATATTCCATAATTAAGGAGTTCTAAAATTTCTTCCTTATCTTTTTCAAGGATTCCTTTAATTGGAAGGTAATTACTAGCATGATTGCTTCTGAATACACAATTCGCTTCCTTATTGGAGAATTCAATTTTTTCAATAAAAGTTTTTAACTCTTTCAGAATATTAGTAGCATTCATTTCAATAAATTCACCTCTCCGTTTTTTTTCATAAAGGAGTGTGTTTTGAGGAATCATCAATGATAAAAACGAAATATACCATAATCGATCATCGCTAGGACATATGATGTTAACTAGATCCGCAGATTCTATCGCATGGTTATTGGATAGATCATGGTTATCGGCTCCTCCCAGTCCATTAATAAATGTTGCAGACAGTGTTATGTCTGCTTTCATCAATTTTTTTGAGGCATTAATAAAATCCATTTTTGTAGCGTTTTTATGAACCATTTCAAGTAATTCATCAGAACCACTTTCAAATCCAACATACGCTATTTTTAATCCTGCATCTGAAAGATCTCTTAATTGATTATCAGATTTCTTTAGAATATCCTTAGCATGAGCATAAACTCCAACCCTTTGAGCATTTGGGAATTTACTCATGGCATACTTTGTAATTTCTAAGAGTTTTTCAGTAGGAGTAACCATTGCGTTTCCATCAAGAAAAAAAAATCTTTTCACGTGAGAACTATATTTCTTATTTGATGCGATATCAAGATCTTTTTTAACATCATCTAAATTCCTAACCTTAAACTCTTTTCTTAGATTTGAAACGCAAAAATCACATTGATAGGTACATCCTTCTGTTAATTGGATTAATAAAGAATTCCCCTCAGAAGGAGGCCTAAATACGGGATAACAATAATAGATTGATTGGTTATCTACCATAATGAGTTATAAATTAAAGTTAAAATAATTGTATTGTGATTGATTACTCTTCATCCTCATTATCATCTTCTTCTTCATCATCATCTTCTTTCGGACGTTTAGGGCACGAAGTTAAATGACGACCTAATCTTTGAAACTCCTTTCCGCAATACGGACATTTCTGTTTCTCTTTAGGTGTATCGGACTTGGTTGAAGTACTACTC
>JAGXNU010000045.1 GCA_019894815.1 Promethearchaeota archaeon | reverse complement strand
CAACTGAACTTATTAAAGATTCAGAAATACTTCCTGGAATAGTCTTCCCAGGCACTTTAATAATCAAAGGAAGTTGTAATACTCCATTATAAGGACAAGGTCCTTTAAATAATAATCCATGATCGCCCATTAAGTCCCCATGATCACTGGAAAATATTACAATTGTGTTTCCTGCTAATCCCAGCTTTTCTAATGATGCTAATATCTGTCCAATACAAGCATCTACATAGGAGATTGATGCGTAAGTTAATGCCGTGATTTTTTTTATTTCCTCCTCCGTGCTTTCTCTCAGAAATGCTTTCTTGAATGGAGGATTCTTGAGATGATGAGCTAAATATTCATGATTATGTAAGTTATCAATATCATCAAAACTTGAAGGGAGCTCAATATCCTCCGGTTTATACATATCTTGATATTTTTTCGGAGGAAATATTGGATAATGAGGATCAGGAAAAGAGCAGTGCAAATAAAATGGTTTTTCACCATAATGTCCATTAGAAAACCTTTCTAAGAATGATAGGGTTTTTTCTTTAACATAAGTTGTATTGTAGAGTTCTTCGGGAATTTCATCACAATACAAGCTAAAAAGATAATCATAATTTAGGCACCGCTTTTTTACATCTTCAGCAATAGATGGTGCCTTCTCTTCCAACCACTCAATATAATGTCCCGAGCAGATAGTACCATTCCCGATTACTAAATCCACTTCTTCGTAACCATAATAGGGAAGGGGAAAATTACTTCTTACAGGATTTTTACCAACATCTTTTTTTACCCAATGTACTATATCTTCAGCAGATTTTGTTCTATGTGAAAAGGGGGCCATCCAGAATTGATGATGGATTTTACCTATAGATGCGGTATGCCATCCTCGTTTTGATAATGTTTGTGTGATTGTGGGCATCTCTTTCGATAAAATCATACCGTTACTACGTACTCCGTGCACATTTGGATAATAACCCGTTAGTAATGTAGCTCTGTTTGGCATGCAGATTGGATTAGTACAGAAATAGTTAGTAAATCGCAGACTTTCACTTGCTAGGCGATCTAAATTAGGAGTTTTAACGATTGGGTTACCATAACAACCCAAATGATCTGCCCGCTGTGCATCTGTAATTATAAATAACACATTCATCTTTTTATCCATGCTTAACACCAATCTAATATTGATATGAGTTTTATTTTCTTAAAATTAATATCTCTTAAGTTTAATATTCTATTCCAAATCTCGCATTTATACCCATTGAAGAAAAGTAATGCTTAATCATTCTCATTTCTGTAACCAAGTCTGCTTGTTGCTTTATTTTGGGATGCATTTTAGGTCCACCTGTTAAAATGAGCTCAACTTTCTCTGGTTTCTTGTTGATTAGATCTAACACAGCTTCTACGGGGAATATCTCATATGTTACAGCAACCCCAATTTCATCAAGAATCACAAGATCATATTCATCGCTGGTAATGATTTTCTCTGCAAATTCTAACCCTTTCTTGCCTTCCTCAAAGTCAATATCTCCCGGTGACGCAATAAGTTCAGGAGTACCGAATTGCTTTATTTCAAAATTGGGTGTGTTTTTAATGGCATTTACTTCACCATATTGATCCCAACCTTTCATGAATTGAATTAAATATACTTTGAATCCATGACCCGTTGCTCGAAAACCTTGACCAAGTGCTGCAGTAGTCTTACCTTTAAGCACTACGGCCTAAATCACAGTAGTTTTGCCCCTACCAAAATAAACTTGAACAAGGCCTTCATTAAGTCGCTTTCGAATTTTACTTAACCTTCCGTTCTCATTTGAAGAACGATAATTTAATTAATTTTGGAAATTATCCATTATTTAATTAATTTTATTTCAAAGGATTAATAAATTACGGATTTGAGAAAGAGATATGACTTCTAGCATTGAAGACATTGATGTTTATAGAAAATTACAAGAACATCTCGATAAAATGCCCATTGGATTTCCATCAACGAAATCTGGTTCAGACATTAGAATGCTAAAAAAATTGTTTACACATAAAGAAGCAGAAATTGCCATGCTTTTACAATTTGGATGGGAAAGAGACCTCGAAACATTAGATACAATTTATAACCGTATAAATGATAAAAATATATCAAAAGAAGATTTAGGAAATATTTTAGATGAAATGGGTAGAAAAGGTCTTATCATGACTAAAAGAGAATTAGATCAAAAATATTATGGAAACGCTTTACTCATGGTGGGCATTTTTGAATTTCAAGTAAACCGGCTCAAGAAAGATTTCATTGAAGATTTTCACGAATATTTCGACGAGGGATGGCTTCCTGAAACCTTGAAACTGAAAGGAGCTCAATTAAGAACAATACCGGTAGAAAAAAGCATTGAATTAGAACCGAATGTCAGTAATTTCGATAAAGTTCAAGAATTATTTAAAACTACTGATGGACCCTACATGGTGGCAAATTGCATCTGTAAGCAACTAAAAGATATTGAAGAAGACCCTTGTAAAGTTACTAATCGCAGAGAAGTATGCATGGGGTTTGGTCATGCCGCTAAACTTTATATTGACAACGAGTGGGGTCGTGAAATAACTAAAGAAGAAGCGATTGACATTTTAAAACAAAATCAGGAAGAAGGATTAGTACTTCAAGCAGATAACTCCCAAAAATTAACATTTCTATGTTCTTGCTGCTCATGTTGTTGTGAGGGGTTATCGAGGTTTTTAAAGATTCCCAATCCGGGTAAGATGATGATATCTAACTACTACGCAGAAGTCAATACAGAATATTGTACTGGATGTGAAACTTGCATTGAAATTTGCCCAATGGAAGCAATAAAACTTGTTGATGACTTTGCTAAAATAAAGCAAAAACGCTGCATAGGTTGTGGAAATTGCGTGGCTAAATGTCCTTCTGAAGCAATTAAACTTCACAAAAAAGATAGACAGTTTACTCCTTTTCCCACCATGGATGATCTGTTTGATAAAATAATGGAAAGAAAGATCGCTCAAAAAAAATAAAAATTAAAATTTTAAGGTGATATTAACATGTATTCAAAACCAAAAAAAATAGGTTCAATAGAGATTAAAAATCGATTTGTAAGATCAGCAACATTTGAAGGAATGGCAACTGAAGAAGGTTATGTTACTGATCAGCACGTCGAACTTTATAAAACTTTAGCTAAAGGAGGAGTAGGTTTAATAATTACGGGTTATGCATATGTTCAAGAGAGTGGTAAAGCGTTCGAAAAACAAACTGGAGTTAGTAGAGATGATTATATACCTGGATTAAGTAGAATTGCTGAAACAGTTCATGAAAATGGAGATAATTGTAAGGTTGCTTTACAAATTGCACATTGTGGGCGTCAATCTAGGTTTCTTGAAAATACAATAGCTCCTTCAGCTCTGGAGGAAAAGTTAACCAGAAAAATGCCACGCGAAATGACTAGAGAAGAAATACGAGATACTGTTGATGCTTTCTCCCAAGCAATCAGAAGAGCAAAAGAAGCTGGTTTCGACGCCGTGCAGTTACATGGGGCTCATGGATATATCATAACTCAATTTCTTTCTCCTTACATAAACAAAAGAACGGATGATTATGGGGGTAGTATAGAGAATAGAACTAGGTTCCTTGAAGAAATTTATAATAAAAGTGTTGAGTTGGTTGGAAAGGAATTTCCAATCTTTATAAAAATGAATGGTGTTGATTTTATAGAGGGAGGAACTACTATAAGTGAATCTACTGAGGTTGCCAAAAGGTTAGAAAAGATAGGATATGCCGCAATTGAAGTCAGTGGAGGAATATGGGAAGTTGCAAAATTAAAAAAGAAAGATCTTGGTTGGAAATCAACCTTCTTACCAGAAAGTCGAATCTTTATTGGAACGATGAATGAACCTGCTTATAATCTAGCTTATGCAAAAGAATTCAAGAGAGTTCTTGATATACCCATAATTCTAATTGGAGGTATTAACTCTCTCGATCTAGTAGAACAAATATTAACTAATGAAAGTGCTGACTTCGTGTCATTTTCTAGACCTTTAATCCGAGAACCAGATCTTCCTAATAGATGGATGAAAGGTATTGGAAGCCAAAAAGTAGATTGCATATTCTGCAATGGTTGTTTAGCCACGACAGTTACTCCTGGTTTACGATGTGCTAAATTACATGAGTCTAGTACAGGTAATTAATTAAAAATCGTAAAAGTGGTAGAATAAATATGGGTAAATACGAAGAAACAGATGAAAAACTAAATAAATATCTTAGGTTAGCTACATTCCCAGTTGCAGTAAAATTACTAAGGAACCCCGAAGAATTCAATGATATTAAATTCTTGAAAAAGCCGGATAAAGAAGTTGCTCTCTGCCAAATCTTCAGTTATGCTAGATACTATGCTTGGACGATGGGATGCATAAAAGATGACAATATCTGTCCTCTTGCGGATATAGCATTAGGATTTGAAGAAAGAAATAAGCTCTTCGAAGAAGGTGCTTTTTTTATAGGAAGATATAATTCCACTAAAGAGGCTGCTAAAAAAACCGCTGCTTCAATGCCAAATATCCCTCCTGGGAAGTTTAATGCTATCGTTGCAGGAGCATTAAATAGAATTGATTTTGAACCAGATCTAATCATGATTTGGGGAAATTCAGCGCAAATCATGCGAATCATTCAAGGATATTTATGGAATAAGGGTGGTAAAATAACAATGTCGACATTTTGTGATGGAGTATGTGCAGAGACTATCTCGAATGCCATAATTACCGGGGAGCTTCAAGTTGCTTTTCCTTGTCTTGGTGATCGTAGATTTGGCATGGCATTAGATACTGATTTAATTGCTTCCATTCCTTTCAAGATAGTAAATGAAATAATAGAAGGAATGGAAAAAACCCATAAGGCTGGTACAAGATATCCCATTCCTTTTCAATTATCTACTCCAGAATTTTTCATCAAGCTGAAAAGGCAATTAAAAAAGGTAAATAAATAATCTTTTTTATAAAACAAAAATTGTTCCTAAGTATCTTAACTAATCAAAAAAATCTTAGAGGGGACAATACACCATTATAAGCAAATTGATGACCTTAGAAGAGGCTATTGCCGAACACGTGCAAAACGGAGATCTAATAGGGATTGGAGGATTATCCTTTTGGAGGAAACCCATAGGATTGTGCCGTGAAATTATTCGCCAAAACAAAAAGGACCTTACCTTGTGTACTTTTGTTGGAGGTATTGAAGTTGACATGCTTATAGGAGCAAATTGTATCTCTGAAATAAAAGCGTGTTTTGTCGGAATGGAAATATTCGGAATGGCACCAAATTATAGAAAAGCAATCGAGAGTGGATCAATCAAAGTTTCAGAAGAATCGGAAGCAACAATAGCTTTAGGATTGAGAGCGTCTTACTTAAAAGTCCCCTTCATGCCCTTAAAAGGTATTATTGGAACAGACTTTCCAAAAGTAAGGAATGATATTAAACAAATTGTAGATCCTCTTGGTTCTGATGTACAAGTCATGGCAGTACCAAAAATCGACTTGGATGTTGCTATATTGCATGTTCCATATGCCGACGAATATGGGAATTGTAATATTTCAGGAGCCGTATGGATGGATGATGACATGGCTAAAACAGCCAAGAAGACAATTGTTACCACGGAAAGAATAGTAGAAACAGAAGATATCCGATATCTTCCTGGTAAAGCTCAATTACCCCAACAAACCACGACCGCTGTGGTTAAGTTACCTTTTGGCGCCCATCCGACATCTTGTTATGATAAATACACATTTGATGCCTCTCACATCCAAGCATATTTAAACATGAATTTTGAAGAATACAAAAAGAAATTCATTCACTCAAAATCTCACGCTGAATACTTAGATATTGCTGGTGGATCAAGAATGATTTTGGATATTTTATTGTAGGTTTAAATTAAGAATGAAGAACTAATTATTATTATAAAGTAAATATGCCCAGATTAGAACTAGAGCTGTTATCCAAATAATAAATGATTTAAAGGTGTATACCATGGATAAAAAAAATGAAACTATAAATTTAATTAACGAAAGACGAACTATACGAGCATATTCCTCCCGTAAACTGACTGAAGAGGAGATTAATACCATCATTCATAGTGCCATGAGGGCGCCCACAGCTGGAAATATGATGTTTTACTCCATTATTCAAGTGAAAGACCAGGAAATGAAAGAAAAGTTGGTTAAAACTTGTGATAACCAACCACTTATCGCAAAAGCGCCCTTAGTTCTCCTGTTTCTAGCAGACGTGCAACGATGGTGGGATTATTTTAAAATTTCCAATATTGATGACCAATGTGAAAAAGAAAAAAATGAATTTCAAACACCACAAGAATCCGATCTGTTATTAGCTAGTTGTGATGCTTTAATTGCTGCCCAGAATGCGGTCATTGGAGCAGAAGCTTTAGGGATTGGATCTTGTTATATAGGAGACATCATGGAAAATTATGAAGTTCATCGTGAGATGTTTAATCTCCCAAGATGGGTTTTTCCGATTACCTTACTTTGTTTTGGCTATCCTCGAGGAGATAAAGAAAAGATTCCTTTAACAACACGATTTCCACAGAAATATATACATTTTATAAATCGATATGAAAGTTTAACTCCAGAGGACTTTAGCGATATGCTTAAAAATGATCCTAGGAATGCTCAATTAAAAGAAGGTGAGAGTTTAGCTCATATAGCATACTTTAAAAAGCTAACTGCTGACTATTCTATAGAAATGCGACGTTCAGTGAAAGCAGCATTAAAAGAATGGACAGCAAAAGAATAATTTTATAATTTAAAGAGGATATAAATGACAGAAATAGCAAGAGATTATACCACAGATGAATTAATGACAGTTTTAATGGCACGAGAAGTCAAAAATGATGATGTCATGATTGTAGGTGTCGCTACTCCAATGGTTTGGGCAGCTTTCACCCTAGCTAAGGTCACTCACGCTCCAGATGCAATCTATCACTATATTATGGGCAATACCTTCGTAATTGAACCCCGGCAAGTTTCTCTCCTCTATCTTGAAATGAATACAGCGAGAGCTTACCGATTCCAGAACAGTTGTGAATGCACTCTAGAATCACTTCCTTCAGATAAATTAACTACAATAGAATTCTTTCGACCTGCTCAAGTTGATCAGTATGGTAATACAAATAATATATGCATAGGAGATTGGAAAAATCCAAAAATTAGATTACCAGGTTGTGCTGGGATAGCAGACTTTAGCGGGTTTTATTCACGTGGTTCTTTTCTCTACACTCCGCGCCATGATACTAGAACCTTTGTTCCAACTGAAAAGCTTTTCTTTATTTCTGGTGTTGGCTTTCCTGAAGGAAAACCTAGCATGTGTGGGGGGATAGGACCACAATGCATGATAACAAATTTAGCATATTTAAATTTTGATGATAAAACTAGGAAAATGAAAATAGGTACAATTCACCCGGGAGTAGATATTGAAACTGTAAAAAACTCGACTGGTTTTGAATTAATTGTTCCTGAAGGAGTAAATGAAACAACACCCCCCACCGTTGAAGAAATTGCGCTTTTGAGAGAAAAAGTTGATCCTTTAGGAATTAGAAAACTAGAAGTACTTGCTGGTAAAGAAAGGGAAGACTTATTGGATCAAATAATCCAAAAGGAGCTTGCGATGGTAAATCGATTTCCCAAATCATTATCCATCTCTTAATTAACCAATAAATAGTATTTAAAATAATACTTCGAAAAGTGTACCTCAATTCTTTAAAAGCGCCTTTACTATTTTTATTTTAAGAACTTTTAAACAAAACGTGAATTAGATAATGCATATCAGCAAAATTAATATTAAAGAAGCAGTACAATCGGTTTTTTTCAACATTACCTCGATTCTCATCCCAATATTACAGTATGTTCCATGTGCATCAATTTGGTTTGGAATCATGAGCATTCCATTAATATCATATTTGTTCATCTTTTTTCAATATCCAGGAATGTTGCAGCACGATTTTCTATTTTTCTTTGGATATCAAGGGACAATTTTAGCATATTTAGGATTGGGGTTATACGTTTTTTGTCTAATTTTTCATTTAAGGCATCGAAAACAATTGATGAAGACAGGACCTTATAAGATTGTAAGACATCCTCAATATCTAGCATTTATTCTCATGACACTTGGTTTAACATTGATCTGTTTTCAAACATCTCCAGTTATTGGATTTGATCTTTCTGATTTGGATCCCTCTTTATTTATTTTCTATATATGGCTTGGAGAAGTACTAGCCTATATTGTTTTAGGAAAGATTGAAGATCTAACATTAAAAGCTAAATATAGGGATGAATTCATAGAATACAGCTATAAAGTTCCATTCATAATTCCCTTCTTGAAATTAAAACGTTCCAAAAAAGGAGACTAATCCCTTGAATGAAATTAGACAGAAAATAAGGAAAAATAATCAGAATTTTTATTTTTTTTTTAAAATTAGTCTTATCCTACTCATATTATTCCTCCTTATTTTCTTGTCCTGTCAAATAATTGGTTTGTCTACTATTTTCTTTTTTGACCCTATTTTAGAATCTATGATTATGACGGTTTTACTCTTAATATTTTCTTTAATTTTAATAGTTGGAACCGTCACTCTTTTAGAATATAAAACTAAGTTTTCAAATAAACAAGTTTTGTCAACAAGTAGATCTTATCTTACAATGGAAGATATTTTTCAAAATGAGAATCGAATCAATATTATATCACAAGTACTTAAAAATCCGGGCATTCATCATAATGAACTATTGCGAACATGCAATCTTCAAAAAGGGCAGTTTCAATGGCATTTAGATATTTTATTAAAGAATCGCATCATTCAAAAAGAGAATCAAGGTCAATATACACTATATTATGCTAATAAAATTATTGAATCATCTCAAAGTGTAAAAGAAGGAATAATTGATTCAAGTTCAACGAAAAAAATATTGGATATAATAAGGGAAAACCCAGGAATTAATTCAACATTCATTGCTAAAAGGATGAAACTCGCAAGAAACACGGTAAGCTATCATGTTGATAAATTAATAGATGCTAATCTTATTGAAGTACAGAAAAAAGGTAGGAAAAAGGAAATATTTCCTATCAAAATAGATAAAAAAGATTAGTGTTATGTATCCTCTTATTTGTTAATAAATATCCCCTAATTATTAATTACGAAAGCAAATATAACAATTAATTATTCTTTTGCTTTAATTAGTGGAAACTTTAACAGAATTATAATCGCTGCAACAAAGTAGATTTGAGGGGGTAAATATAGCAATTTTTAAAATACTATAACGAATTTAAAATAGTGAATGTTTGAAATAATTAGTTTGATAAACTTTATTTCGTTGAATGTCTCAGCGATCCTAAGTTTTTATGTCTACACTCTAAGTATAATGCCTGTAACAAGGGAACTTAAGAAAGGAAAAAAAACTTGGAAAGAGAGTAGTCGATTGAGAATTCTAGCAGATATCATTTGGACTTTGTTTATACTAAACTTTATTCTATCGATATGGTTTCCTGTAAAATCATTAAATTGGCCGATTAGCCAGGATTACATTTCACTCTTTATTATTTCTATTACAATTATGGTACCGTTCTTGATTATAACATTTAAAGCTGTTAAAGATGCGGGAATTGAGACTGTGAGTACATCTGAGGATAATGAAATGTATGGAGGGATTTATAATTATATACGCCATCCTCAAATGCTGGGGGCTTCACCATTAATTTTATTAATTTGCTGCTTTTTGAACTCTTTAATCCTCTTAATTTGGTTTTCTATTCTAATAGTTATTATTGTACCAATCGTGATTCATTTTGAAGAAAAAGATTTACTTGAAAGATTTGGTGAGTCATATAAAGAGTATAGAGGGAGAACAGGAGCTATAATTCCTAAATTTTGGAAAAAGAAATAAGTTTAGATATCTTTTACTTCTGGAATTAAAACGATAAAATTACTCCTTTCTGAATAAGTTAACTTTCTTTTATGATTTCAAACTTTACATTTTCAAATTTACTGTGAATTAAGTCATAAATCTTAAATTTTCCATCATCTAAAGCTTCTTTAACAAAAACTTCAATATCTTCCTCTTTTAGGAGATCTCCAAACACGATCTTCTCGACTTTTGAATGCATCAATTGTTTAATTTTATAGGAAAATCGATTTCTCTTTTTTTCAATAAGGAGTTCCGACAGCTCTAGATGTTCTTTATGATCCCAAATGTTTTGAATTAAATCATCAATTCCTTTTCCATTTACAGCGTCTGTCATTGAAACTGGAGGTCTCCATCCACTTGGAAAAGTAGTGTCATCAAGCATCATCTCAATCTGACCCGCGACATCTTCTCCACCAATATCCATCTTATTAATATCATAAATATCAGCTATCTCTATTATCCCGCCTTTTTGCATCTGTATGGTATCTCCGTATCCTGAAACGAGTACTACTATCACGGAGTAAGCTAAATTGTAGATATCAAATTCGGCTTGACCGGCACCAACAGTCTCAATAATCACTACGTCCATCCCAAATGCTTCATATAGCAAGCTAATGTCAAATACGGCTCGAGAAATGCCACCTTTATATCCTCTTGAAGCAAGGCTACGTAGGAATAAATTGGGGTGAAGTGATATCTTCGTCATCCTTACCCGATCACCAAGAAAAGCGCCTCCACTGAAAGGTGATGAAGGATCAACACAAATTATACCCACAGTTTTTCCAGAATCTAGCAATTTTTGTGATATTGCTCCCGTTAACGTGCTCTTACCAACACCAGGCGATCCGGTTATTCCAATGATAAAGGAATCACTTTTTAAACCTTCAAAATGTTTAAAAATTTCTGATGTTCTTTCTGGCTCATTTTCAAGAATCGTTATTAATCTTGCTAAAGCGATTTTATCCTTATTTTTAAATTTCTCGATTAGAGTATTCAAATCATATTTCTTCATGAATTTATTGCACCTACGGCTTTAATTTAGGATGTGTAAAATAATTAGTTAAAAAAATATTTCATGGGTTTTTTATTTTTTGAACTTTTTAAACATCTTTTAACTTACAGAATAACTCTGAAAATTTTGAGTTTTTCCGATAAAAAACGGAGAGGTACTATACCAACAATTATCATTAATAATAATTACAATTACAATAATAATTTTCTTATCTTTTAACATCTTTAAGAAAGAATGAGAGGACAAATGATACTAATGAAAGGATTGATAATACGATCAAAGCAGGGA
>JAGXNU010000044.1 GCA_019894815.1 Promethearchaeota archaeon | reverse complement strand
GCTTTTGACTTCTCTTCTGCGAAATTTTTTCTATTAATCATGGCTATTGTAGTAGTACTTCTATTAGTGGGTTTCTTAGTCTTACCCAATTTTTCAATTGATTTTGGAGGGGGAGATTTTAATTTAGAAATAACACATACCTTTTATCTTGTAGTAACATTAGTACTTGCATTGATTTTAGGTTTGATTCTGATTAGTGCAAGATTTGATTATTGGAAGATTGAGAGGAACGAGATCTATCATAAAACAGGGTTATTCGCTAATGCTGAAAGGATGCCAACAAAAAGCTTGAGAATATTAAAGGAGATTCCAGATGTATTTGAATTCTTTGCTCTTCGAGCAGGAAGTATTACGTTAATGCCTGGACATGGAGATGTAATCCATTTAAATACTGTACTTAACATAAATAAGAAGCAGGAACAAATTGATTATCTTTTGAGCCATGTGAGCATAGAACCCGATGAACTGGATAAATAAATTTAACCAAATTAAATAATTATTGAAAAACATTCTTTTCTTTTTTTTCATATTTTTTCTTACGTGCTAATTTCACGTGATCACTAATTAAACTTTAAAATGATTAATTTTAAGTTTCATTTAATACTTTAATTAATAGCGATGTTAGATTCTCCGATTTTATTATTCGATTTTGATGGAGTTATATTAACTCAAAAAGCTCTTGAATACACTGCGCTAATTAAGCTTAGATTGAAATTTTATAGATGGCAGAATATTGATGATCTTAGACTTATCGATTTAGCTCGTATATTCGAACAATCAGATTCAAGCAATCGAATAAAAGCGTTAATTAGAGTATATAAAAATTATAAGAACTATATTCCCAGTAAATGGAGAAGAATCATTTTTTTCATTAAATTCAGAAGAATGTACCCGAAGTATGAAAAATATGAAACTATTAAACCGAATTTAAAGGAGATTCTGGTAAAACTAAAAGAACATAATGTCCCTTTAGGAGTTATATCTAATACTAGTAGGAAACGGTTGAACCATTTTATTGACAAGTTGAAATTAGATGAATTTTTTTCTGTTTTTATCTCCAGAGATGATACACCATATCGGAAACCTGATCCTTATCCGGTTCATTTAGCATTAAACCTAATTAAGAAAAAGCATAACCTATCAATAGATAAGACCCAAGTATACCTAATTGGTGATCTTCCTAGTGATATCATGTCAGCAAACAATGCCAAAATTAAAAGTATTGCACTTCTATCTGGTCATGGGGAACGGATTTCATTAGAAAATGCGAAACCTACTCATGTATTAGAAGACATATCCAATCTATTAGAACTTGAACCAATCAAAAAATTCTTATTAAATTAACCATTTTCTTCTTTCAATCATGTTTAATCTAGAAGATTTTGAGAAATTTGAACCACTTTATCCTATTATAGACAAACTCAATAAAAATTTGGTTAAAAATAAATTAGAAAAAGTTTTAATTTTGATCGGGCAACTACAAAATCTTTTAGATGAGGAGGAATTTGTTGTTCCAATAACCTATATTCTTAGTATTCTAGTAGAAAAAGAAAGTTATTTTCTTAATGAAGAGTTAATTAAGAAAGTTTTCAGTTATCTTGATGATAATAATACCAAATTAAAGTTAAACTCAATTACAATACTGGGTTTTGCATCGTTGGGAAAATTAAGCATTGTCAATGAATTCGTCAAACGATTAGTTAATTTCTTACTGGATGATGATAAGGATATAAGAGACAATGCTCATTACTTCTTAAATGAAATAATTAAGAAAAAGGATATTTCAATATGCGATGAGAAAAGCACGATTTTAATCTTAAAGGCTCTAAGTATCGAGAAGAACTTAGATAACTTCATTTCATTGGTTAATTTTTTAATTAAATGTGAAGAGTTTTCATTCAATTATTTATTTGAAGTTCGATATCATGTAAAACAATTATTGACCGAACATTATGAAAATTCCTCGTTTACTTCTGAATTAGTAACTCTCTGTAAATACGTTTTTCCTAGCATAAAAGAATTAAATTTTGATGAGTTAAGTTTACATCAAACACTCAATATACTTGATGAACTCTTCATAATGTTAAAAAAGACATTTTCTGAAGATAAAGAAAATGAACTTAAAGAGACAATACATGACGTAAAAAATTCACAGAATAGAGATAAGGAAATCTATTTTTACATCAAAAATCGAGAAGATAAAAAAATATACTTTTATGAACTTGAAGAGAGTAAGTTATCATCAATTTTCGATAAAAAGAGAGTATCAAATGAAGATCTATTACAAATTTTTGCTCATATTGTTAAAGATGAACAAGAATTGAAATCAATGGTGAACACGCTACTCAAAATGAACCATATTAAAGGCTATTACTCTGAATTAGGTTATTTTTATCCCCTTTCATCCTTAAAATCTGAATTTTCTAGTTTGTTACAAGATAAAGGAATGATCAATACTAAAAAATATGATTACTTACCGCCTTCTCTAATTCAAAAATTAATCCAAGATATTTCAAAATCATCAAAAACTCAATTATTAAAGGGGAGAAGTGGTTCTGCATTCTATTCAATGAAAAGAATTGAGAACCTAATTAATTCTGAAGCCGCAAAAAATAGTTCTATAGATTTAAAGGGGTATAAGAATCGATTAGAAGAGGAAGATTTTAAAGTACTCATAAATAATATCCCAAAGGACTATCTAACTAGTTTCCATAGAAATACACACTGGTTGACTAATTTAGGGCACTTAAAAATAAAGAAAGAGATTGAAAACTCAAAAATATTAGGTTACTTCTCCATACCTAAAGTTTCTGAAAAGATTAATGTTAATAAACCATTATTAAGTGATATATTTCAACAAATCATTGATTTAAGAAGTGGAGTGTTTGATAAAAATAGAGAATTGTTTTATTATTCAAAATTCATAAAGGATCGAATCTCAATTCTCATAACTGATCCAGTAGAGAAAGAAAAAAACATTAATATTTTAGCAAAAGAGCTGAATATTGATAAAAATCATATTTTAACAAGTATTGAAGAAAATATCAGGTCGATTGGAGAAGAAATCAAGAAACTTGACAAGATTAAGTTAAGTGATTACGTGGAAAAAACAGGAATGTCGATGAGCGATTTCCTAAATTTTATTGAAAAACTAGGTTTGAAGTATTTTAAAAAGGGAGATTTTCTGATAATTAATGAATCAAAAATTGATGATGCTAAAGAGGAAATAAAATCAATGCTGATACAAAAATCAAAATCATCAGAAATCATAACTCTTGGCAATTTAGAGATTACATCAAGCATAGTGAAAGATTTACTAAGAGTCTTGCAAGAATCGAATAAGATCAAGGGAATTTTTTATGAGGAGGAAGGTCATCTACAATTTTTTACTCAAATGGGTTTAGAAAATATAATGGAAGAGAGTTCTTTGTTTTCATTTGAGGATTTCTTTCCTAATAAAGAACTTTCTGATAATGAAATCGATCTATTAACCTCAATTGTAAAAGATCTATTAAAAACGAGGAGAATTACGGGTAAATTTGATGAAGAATCACTCTTATTCTCAAGTGATGATATAATATTTGCCCAAAGTTATAATGCCGTCTTTCTTGAATTTGAAAAAATGATGAAAAATTACTGCTTGCATTTTCAAAATGAATTCATTCAAATCAAGGGTATTTTAACCAAACAAGATGAAAGCATAATTCCACAAGAAATTAAAAGTATTCAAAGAATAATTGAAAAAATCAATGAGAAGTATATTAAATGGAGACATGGATTGGATGCATTTATAAGGAGAACAAATACTGAACTCCTACGGAAACAAGGTTATTCTATTAAAAAATATAAAGCCATGATTTCATCCCTGGGTCATGAGGACATAAAATTCTTTGAAGATGACGATGATGTAAAATCGTTGGTGCAAAATTTTAATTCTTGGATTAAACTTTTTAATGAATTAGAATTAAAATACGGAAATGTTATTTTTTATCAGAAGAGATTGATTATAAATCCCGATCATCAAGAAAACAGAGAAAAATTAAACAGGTTGTTAGAACAATTACAATTAATATAAGCGAGATTATAGAATGGACCTTTTTTTCTCTATGTTAAATATTATCTCATCAACATCTAACTTTTGTTTTGTTTTGATGTTATAGGTTTTAGGATGATAAGATCCATTTATTTCCAATATTCCTTCTACTTTAAGATATTCAAGTGATCTCCAAATAAAATTAATTTTTGACCGATCTGAGGATTTGATATGGTTGCATCTCCTTATTTTTTTTGTATCAACTCTAGAAACTTTATTATCTATTAACTTATTAATCGCTTCTAGAGTTTCACGTAAATGTGCCAAGAAAAAGTCCATTAGGAAAGCAATACCTTCTTTTGAAATTATTAATTTTGTATTTGAAAATTATACTTAAGGCTATATAAATTTTTATATATCTTTTAGGACTAGGTTTCATTTTAATCATGTGATTAATTATAGTAATTTCTCGAATGGTAATTAATGATAAAATGAAATTAAAGGAAAAGCTATTAGTGTCGGAACACTCTTTTACCGCAAAATACTAAAGCACAATCAAGTTCATTTGCTCTTTCAATAACGGCGCTATCTCTTATGGATCCTCCTGGATTGATGATGGCTTTTGCACCCGCTTGAACCGCAACCTCTAAACCATCAGGAAAAGGGAAAAAGGAATCTGTACCCATTACAGAGCCAATTAAGGCATTCTCATGACCAAATTCTATTGCTTTTTGAATTGCAAGCTTGACAACGTGAACTCGACTTTGTTGACCAGCTCCTATTCCAATTGTATACATTCCTGTATCATAAGTCTGAACAAAACAAGCAGAATTTGATTTTGTCCATTTGGATACCTTGTATGCAAAGATCAAGGCATTTTTCTCAATATCATTTACATTTTTATTACTCACAATGTTCCATTCCTTTATTATGGGTTTATGGTCATATTCTTGTACCAATACCCCGCCTAATATTCCTCTAATTTCTGGAAAATTATAAATCTCTTCTCTATAATCCAATAAATTTCCAAATTCGAGTATTACCATGTTCGGTTTGGTCTTTAAAATCTCCAAAGCTTCAGAGTCAAAGGAAGGTGCCATTATAACCTCTACGAATATTTTTTGTTTGTTAATAATATAATCTGCTACTTCTTTAGTCAAATTTTGATTAAAACCCCAAATACCTCCAAATGCTGACAGGGGATCACAACTAAAAGCCATTTCCACGGATTTTAATTGTGTTTTTCGATCTATTGCCATTCCGTTTGGACTCGTATGTTTCAATATTGCTGTGACCTGATTTTCAGTACCAAAATCTAGTAGGATTTGCATGCAGCTATCAATATCCAAGTAGTTATTGAACGATATCTCCTTTCCTCCTAATTTTTTAAGATCATGAAGCCCATATTTAGCATTTACATCGCGATAATAAGCAGCAGATTGATCCCAATTTTCTCCATATCTACAATCTTGCAATTTTTCATATACTTTTACAAGTTGACTTCCCATTTTTTCATCAGGGTAGTAATAATTCTTTAAATAATTAACAATTGAAGCGTTGTAATCTGCCATTATCGTGAATACTTGTTGAGCTAGATTGGCTCTAGTTTTATCGCTTATAGCTCCATTATTAACCTTAAGTTCTTTAATAATATCTTTATAATATTTAGAATCGGGTATCACAATAACATCTGGGAAGTTTTTAGCAGCTGCTCGAATCATGGTAGGTCCCCCTATGTCTATCATCTCTAAAGCTTCAGATAATGTAATATCTGGTCTTGAGATAGCTTCTTTAAATTGATAAAGATTACATACTACCATATCTATTGGTGGGATATCGTATTTTTCGGCATCGTCTGAATCTTTTTTAATGTCACGACGAAAAAGGATTCCTCCTTCAATTTTAGGATGCAAGGTCTTAACTCTTCCATCAAATATCTCTGGCGAGCCAGTATAATCAGATATTTTCACGAAATCAATGCCATTCTCCTTTAAAATCCGCCCTGTTCCTCCGGTAGATAAGATTTCAATTCCAAATTCACTTAATGACCTTACAAACTCAATTACGCCACCTTTGTCAAAAACACTGACAATTGCCCTTTCAATTTTTTTCATAATTATTCAATTTTTTAAATCAAGATAATAAAATCAAAATGAATATTTCAAAGTAACATCCGATGTTGTTTTAAGTTAATTGATTGGCGTTTAATAAAATATAGCTTTGAAAGTCCTTTAATTCATTATTTATGGAAGGTAAGAAAAATAAATTTTTAATACCTGCTGAGTAAGTCGTGCGGTCTTGACTCTCTCTGACCAACATAAGATACAACTCCAATTTTAGCTTCTTTCATTTCGGATATTCTTTTAGCTCCAGCATATATCATGCCATTTAGGAGTCCATCTTTTAAGGAGAGTAATACGCCATCTATATCCCCAACAAAAGGAACATAATCGCTTACGCCTTCTGGAAGCATTCTTGAACTTTCTGTGTACCGATCTGAAACATAACCAACAGTTCTTGCTTCTTTTGAGCCCATACCTCGATAAACTTTGACTTTTCTTCCTTGAATTGTATCGACATATCCTGGGCTTTCTGTAGAACCAGCAAAGAAATGTCCCGACATGATTAAATCAGCACCAACGGTTAATGACTTGGGTAAATCACCTGGGTTTTTAAAACCACCATCAGCGATTAAACTAATTTTTGGATTATAATCCGCGATTGCGTCAGCTACTTGAGCAGTAGCAAAAAGAGTTGGAGCTCCAACACCTGTTTGAATAGACGTAGTACAAATTGATCCTGAACCCATTCCAACCTTTAAACCTATAAATTTATCGTCATTGTAATCACACTTTGTAATTATATGTTCTGCTGCTTCATATGTTCCAATATTGCCTAATACAAAGTCAGATTCTAACAAATTCATGAGTTTCTTGGTACCATTAATATCTGCTGTCTTGTAAAAATCGGCAACATCAATAAAAAAAATATCAACATACTTGTCAATTTCTTTCAACATGTCTTGAGCCTGAGTTGATTCGGGGTACTTTGGAGATAAGGCTAAAGCGCATGTTAAATGACCTTCGTTATCCATGGATGCTAAAGGAAATTCTGGAGCTAGATCCTTTTTTGTAATTAAACCCTTTAAATAACCGCTTTTATCAATTATAGGTAGCTTTTCTTTACGAGATTCAAAGAGGGTTTTTAGTGCTTTTTCCCTAGAAGCGCCAGGTTCAATAGAAATCACATCTTTTGTCATATAATTCTTTATCATGCCATTTTTTATATCGTTATCAGAAAAAGGGATATCTCTTTTAGTGAAAATCCCACATACCTTTTTATCTTCGTTTACAACAACAATTCCACTAATGTTGTAATTTTCCATCATATACTTTGCTGTAGTAATAGGTTCGTTCGAAGTAATAGTTGCTACATCATCGATAACAAAAGATCTTGCTCTTTTTACGATTCTTACCATTTCCAATTGTCTCTCATAGGTGCAATTACGATGCATAACGCCTAATCCCCCTAGTAAAGCCATCTTGATAGCCATTTCCTCTTCTGTAACTGTGTCCATCGCGGCTGAAATTATTGGAACATTGAGTTTATGTGTACCTATATGAGTTGATATATCAACATCATTAGGTTCAAAATTTGTAAATCCTGGCTGAATGAGGATATCGTCGAAAGTAGCAATTATTTCTTTATAATGAACTTTATTGCGGTAATAATCTGTCATTTTAAACAGCTTGATTAAACAATATTAAATATTAATATTAAAGATATTACTAATTATAAAATCTTACCTCAATATATTAAGCAAAATATATATTTTCAACTAGGGAGTTAAATTAGATTGGATTAATTTTATATCGATTTGAGGTCTTCACATTCGATCTAGATTTTTCCTTGGTAATGACTGGATTCTAGGATTATTTATTAACGAACCTAAATAAGTTATAAAGACATCTCTATCTTCTTTAATGTTAGAAGATTCTAATCCAACATAATTTGATACGTGATCGTTAAATACCTGAGAAGTCACATTTTCGCCTAATTGTACGATAATATCACGTTCTTCCTTAATACATTCAACGGGAGATAATAATTCAAAATCGCCTTGTTTCCATTCTTTCCAAAGGGGTGTAGAAGGTAGAATATTTAAAGTTCTGAATCTAAATATGGTTGGATTGATTTCTGTTAGAACTCTTGCAGTCTCTTTAGCATGTAAATCTGAAAATTCTTTTCCCCCTAACCCTAAGAGTATGTAAAGACTTAACTTTATACCTGCTGCTAAGATTCGCTTTCCCGCCTTTATCATCGATTCTGCATTAGTTCCTTTTTTCATAAATCGTAAGATCTTGCTACTTCCACTTTCTAATCCCATGTATACTATATCTAACCCTGCTTCGGCTAATTGTGTAAGTTCTTCATCAGATTTTCTTAAAATATCGAGAGCCTTGGCATAAGAACTGATTCTTTGTACATTTTTCATTCTTAGCCTTACGTATTTTAAGATTTTTACAAGATAATCTGTTGGAGCTGATGTCGGATTTCCACCCGCAAGAAAAACAGGGAATCCATGATAATTCTTTTCAGCATAAAAATCAATTTCTTTCAATACATCTTCTAAGGGGCGAATAGCATAATCTTGAGTAGTTCCATAAATTCCTTTATATGTACCACAAAACTTACACTTGTTCCAACTGCAACCACCTGAAACTGCAATAAGCACACTATATGCTTCTACGGGAGGTCTTATTACGATCTGGTCAGGTGGAATTTTAGTAGTCATGCGAATATAATTATTATTTTTAGTTATTTTAAGTGTAATCTGCTTAGAGATAAATAAGAATTGATTAAATTTAGATTTACGGCTTATATTAATTAATCTTTTTTTCAAAGATTAATTTCAT
This sequence comes from Promethearchaeota archaeon, assembly GCA_019894815.1. Classification (GTDB taxonomy): domain Archaea; phylum Asgardarchaeota; class Lokiarchaeia; order Sigyniarchaeales; family SOKP01; genus SOKP01. The sequence continues at coordinate 2,419 of JAGXNU010000044.1, read as the reverse complement.
CTCTTAATTTAATTATTAGTTTTCATTTTTAGAAGGGATTTTAATTGAAAAAGATCGCGATTCAAGAAAAAACAATAACATATTCGTTCAAAATAGTTATAGTGGGGGGTCCGGCAGTAGGGAAGACGTGCCTTTTTAATCGTTTTTGCTTTAATTCATTCAATTTTGATACATCCATGACAATAGGCATAAATTTTCATTCAATTAATTTACCTATCTATAATACCGAAAATTCTGATGATCAAGGAGAGAAACTTGCTTCAAATTCTATATTTGATTTTGGTGGTCAAGAACGTTTTAGACCACTTATTCCTAAATTTCTCAAGGGGGCTGATGGAGCTTTAATGGTTTTTAATCTGATAAGTCCAGAATCTTTTAAATATTTAGATTTTTGGTATGACCAATTAATTCAGCAAGTAAAGGGTTCAAGTATACCTAAAATTCTAGTAGGAAGTAAAAAAGATTTAATTGAAACAACCCCAAAAGAAAATTTGGTTGATGAAACTCTTATTCAAACCTTCCTAAAAGAAAAGAACATAACAAGCTATTATAAAACCTCAGCATTGGAAAACTATAATGTAATAAATGTATTTAAAGAATTAAATAATCTAATGTTAAAAAATAATCAAACAAAGTATTTAGTATCTTAAATTCTTTCTCAGAAATCTCTCATATAAATGTAGTCGCTAAATTCATTAAAGAAAACCTTCTGATTTTTATTTAAATCCGGATAAATGTCTCTAAGATATTTTTTTGCTTGTACAATTAGGTTTTTAGAAAAGTGGTCAGCAATAATTATAGCGTTTGTTTCAGCGAAGACATTTTCAACTTTCTTAATGTCACTTGATGTTACTTCATCTTGATGATAGATTTCATTTAATAATCTTGATTGCTCCTCATTTGTATTTTGAATTGCAAGAATATATAGACTTTTTTTCTTTTTGCCTTTAATATCCTCTTTCATATCTAAAATATCATCTCGAATTGCATAAGCTTGACCTATACGTAATAAGGCTTCACTCAAAGGTTCAATTTGATAATGCAAGTTTCCTTTTGCCAATATTGCTCCTATTTTTGTGGATTTCTCTAAAAGACGTGCTCGTTGCAATTCAGCGATATTTAAATACTGTTCTAATGACATGGTTATGTTATGATAATGCATGTACTCTTCGAGGATTTGCCCTTTCATTAAATAATCTAGGGCGGAGGTGTATTCATTAATCGCCATCAATTTTAAGTTATCTGGAAATTTTGAGTCTTTAATCACATTCAATCCTAATATATATCCTTGAGTACCTCCTAATATACTTATATCTCTTCCATACATGTTAATAAACTCATCATGCTTTAATATGGCTGAGTCCTTGTATATTTTATTTATGTCATTTTTTAATTGAACGTGGAATGTAGGTTTTCCCCTTCGAACTTCATCTGCATCTAGTAAATCATCATGAATAAGGTGTGCATTATGTAGTAATTCAATAGCTAATGAAACTTTTCTGATTTGTTCTATTTGATCATCCAAATAAATCGGATTAACAATACCTATAAATGCCGCAATTAATAAAATAGGGTGTAATCGTTTCGTCTTCTTGTTTAAAATAAATGTTTTTAGCTGAGAAGTGAAATCTTTTAGCAGTATTTCCTCTTCTTCACTATACAAATTTGAAAAATAATCTTCTAAATAGAGATCAATAGCAGATTTTTCTTTCCTCAAAAATTCTTCAATCATTTTAAGTCACAATTATGCCATTCAACTTCTACTTATAATATAATTTTGTCTAATTTATTTTTTTATGTTGCCAATGTTTTTATTTGTTTTTTGACAATGTAACTATAAAAAGTTCATTAATGGAGATTAATAATGTTAATAGCAATAATTTCTGATACACATGATAATCAAAATAATATCTTAAAAGCAGTATCAATGATGAATGAACGAAATGTCGAAGCCTTGATTCATTGTGGCGATTTTTGCTCGCCTTTTGTAAGAATCTGGTTTGATAAATTAGACAACTCTATCAAACAGAATTTTTATGGCGTTTTCGGGAATAATGATGGTGATCGCGTCTATTTAAGGCAGAATCTTGGAAAAATCTGTAAACTTGTGGAAAATGGAAATGAATGGATATTAGATTTTGAAGGAAAAAAAGTTTTTTCTTCACACATGCCGAAACAAGGTGTTATTCAAGCTTTAGCACTTTCAGGAAAATTCGATTATATATTTTCAGGTCATACTCATGCTGTCGTAAACGAAAAATATGAAAATGGCATTCTTGTCTTGAACCCAGGGGAAGCTTGTGGTTATCTTACAGGAAAAGGATCGTTTGCCATAGTAGATACAAAAACAGATAAAGCAGAGATTATCTACTTATAATATATTACTTTTAAAAAATATGGTTTATTTAATCGATTAAAC
>JAGXNU010000043.1 GCA_019894815.1 Promethearchaeota archaeon | reverse complement strand
GCTATGAACGGAACTTGTGGATTGCATTACCTAACTTACAAAGATTGCAAAAAAGACTAGGGATTCCAGATACCGTTGCTGAAGATGCGCTTCGAATATATACTCAAGCAGTAAAGAAAAAGTTAACAATGGGTAGGAGTATTGATACTCTATTAGCTGCTTCCATATTTTGTGCTTTAAGAGTTCATGGTATACCTAGAACAGTCGAAGAGATAACTAAAGTCGCTCAAATTCCTAAAAAGAAAGTCACTAAAAGTTATCGTTTGATCTTGATGGAGATCCTTCCCAATCTTAATTTGAAAGTACAACATTTCACAGCGGATAGATATGTAGACAAATTCTATGATGAGTTGAAGTTGTCAATGAAATGCAGAAATATCTCAGTGAAATTAATAGAAAAAGCGAATCAACAAGGATTTAATTCAGCAGGAAAAGACCCAAAGGGAATTGCTGCTGCCGCTATATATATTGGTTCAAAATTATGTAATGAAAACCGCACTCAAAAAGAAATTTCCAGCTTAGCGAAGGTCACGGAAGTCACTTTGAGGATGCGCGTTAAAGATCTCATGAAATATGTTGAAATGATTGAATAAAGTTTTAAATATCAAATTCAATCAAACTTTGTTCTGCTTCAAGGAGGGGGAGATATTCTAGCATTTCTTTGACTTGAGGGAGATATTTCTTTTCCATATTGTTTAATTTCACTTGAATGATAAATTGGAGACATTTAATATAGAATATATCTTCAACTAATTTTCTATTCAGCCCTAATGACTTTAAAAATGAATTCATGTTTTTTTGGATATCAATTAACGATTCTCCTACTTTCATTAGTCCTAAACCTTGCAATAAAATCATAAATGATGCGGTATCAAATTCTTTTTTGTTGGAAAATGATTTAGATAGATCAATATATTTTTCCACGGCACTTTTAAAGTCATTTCTTTCTAAATCTGATAATATAGAATTATAATATATTCTCTTCATGGCTTTACGTTTTTTTAGTAGGGTGTTTTTATCATTTCGAATATCACTTACTTTCTGTTGAAGACTTGCGAACATTTGAGCTAATGAGATGGATAGAATATTTTGTTTCCCTAATTCGCTCCTTGATAATGACTCGATTTTAGGTTGATCTACAAATTCTTCTGGTAGGAATGATTCAAGAAGAACTCTCTCGGGCTCAAATAAGATTAATTTATCCTTTAGGAGATTTAACATAAATTGGATTAATTCTGAAGATTTGTTCTCAAATACTTGAATAACAAGAGACATTAATTTAATTTCTGGAAGTTCCTGAACTTTCTCTTGATATTTCATCAATTTCTTAAGAGTATCTTTAAATTTCTGTTTTGCAGCAAGAGGATCTTTAATTTTTAAATTGCTAAATGTACCAAGAATCAAGCTTAGAGCCGCAAACTTCATGAATTTCTTCTCGGCAAGTTTAGGTATTACATCAAAGTAAATTAAGGAAGCATTAGAAAATTTCTGGTTAGTAAGGTCTTCTAAAGCTAAGCGCCAATATTGATTTTTCATTAATTTTCTCTTTGCCTCATCCTGTGGTTCCTTTTTAATAGCATTTGCAAGTGACCTAAATGTTTCTTTGATTTCCTCCTCATTTTCAGTCATTTTTTGAACATCTGAAACCATTTCAAACTCAAGATTTGGATATATGGTCTTTATAGCTAAGATTTCTTCATCAAATAATGGTAAACTACTGGTAAATTGAATTGATTTTTCAAAATTATCTGCTTCTTGATATTTTTTGACATCAATAATATACTCAGCTAAAGAGATAGGAAATACTTCTATATTTGCTAATTTTATTTTTGTATTTTCTAATATTTGTTGGCTTTCTTGAATTTTATCTTGATTAAGTAAAAGTATTGTAGCTATCACTAAAGAAATCCCTGCAAAATTATATTCCTTGATATTTATTAATCTTTCAATTGAAACCATGTAACTTTGGATTGAACCATTCCATTCTTTTTTTGATAATTTATCTAGAGCACTCTTATAAAAGCGTTTGCGTCCTATTCTATGCTTTAATTCACTCTCACGGGTTTGTAATGCATCTCGAGCCATATTTTTAATAATTGAAACTTTTTCCTTTAATTCTTTATCTTTATAAGTTTCTTCTATCTTTTTTAGATCAACAGCTCTCACAGAGGATTCTGCTTTTTCAATTTCCTTGTTGAATTCTAATTTTAACATCTTATTAATAATATTATCGTTTTTAGCATGCGCTGAAGAGAAATCACCGGATTTTATATAGAAACGTACGATTTTCTCGTAGATCTCATCAAAATTAATTTTTTCCTCATCGAGATAAGCCGAGGAAATATTTTCTACTTTTTTCACCAAATTTAACGCTTTTTGGATTCCTTTATGATCTTCTTGAGTACTTACAATCCGATAAGCTTCCATTTTAATTAATTTTATGAAAAGTTTACTGATTTCTTTAGCTTGCTCATAGAGCATTTGATCCCTATAAATCATTAAAAAATTTTCAAAAGTGCTCTCATTCTGTTCATAATTTAACTCAGCACTTTGCTCATTCAATCTATCTTTAATGAATGTTTCATTTTGAATTAGATAATTCTTTTCACCTTTAGAGAGCATAATAAAAAAGTGAAAAAATTCTTGAAATTCTTTTCCAGCAAGCAATATGTCAAGAGCTTTCTCCAAAATGTTGTTTTTTGCAGTATCCTTTCCAATTTGTTGGTAAAACATAGCTTGCTCCTTTAAGATTTTAGCTGCATTAGTAAATTCATCCTTCTGGACATGACTATCTGCATCTATCAATATCTTCTCATTTAATCTTGCTATAATCTGTTTTTCTTCCATGGCAAATTCATTCACCATGTCAAGTCCTTTTTGTATTAGTTCTTCAGATTCTTTCTTTTTCAATTCTTTTTTCTTATCTTCTACTTTAGAACTTATCTCAGTCATCTTTTTTTTTAATGAACGCGAGTTTAGTTTGTTAGTTAGCAACATTGAGGTCCCAAAATCTCCATCATCTAAAAAGAGTTTGATTACATCCATCATTTGGTGATCGATATCGGTCTTCTTCACATCATAAGAAACCCAGAGATTATCAATCTCATCATAACTTTGTTTCGCAGCATACTTATCATTATCTTTAATCTGTATTTCTAACATTTTTATTAATACAGACTCGAGTTTTTTGGTGAATTTTTTAAGAGTTTCAAATAGATCTTCTCTTTGGTAAACGGCAATGGTTCTATATAATAGATCTCGTGCAGCGTAATAATCTTCATTTTCTACTAAGAAATCTGCCGCGGATTCAATCTTTTCTGGTATTTCATTTAATATTTGTAGGGATTCTTTATGATCTAGACTATCAAGAAACTTAAAAGCATTTTCTACGTTACAAGCAGAAATCCAAGAATTTATAGCCAATCTGAATGCTTCATTCTTTAATTTTTCATCTTTTAATTCAATTGCAACCCATTGTGCTGTTGCTTCATACTTTTTTGCAGCTTGTTCGTATTTGCGCTTGTTAAATAATATATTTGCCAAAGTTAACTCATTTTGAGCATATAATCTCTTGAAATTCAATGATTTCTCTTTATTTATATCCATTAAGATCTCTGAGGCATCTAAATATTGATTTGCTTTCGCGAAAAAAAAAGCTGCTTGTTCGCTTATAATGAACTTTTCAGGGTTATTAAAAATATCAGCTATCATTGCTGCTTTTCTTATTGCGTGTGCAGCATGAATAAATTGGTCATTCTTGAAAAAAATATTTGCTAATTGGATAAATATGGGATATCTCATCCAAGCATTCTCGATATTTAATGGAGTATCTCCAGAGACCATGGCTAAACATAGACACTGAAGAGGTTGATGAAAATCTCTCGGAGAAAGATTAGCAAACGCTTCTAATTCATAATGAGTTATCCATAATCTTTCTAATAATTCATTAACTGCGAGTGGAATTACTCCTTCAGGGTCGTGATAAATGATAACAGTGGGGATGTTGCGTTTTACAGAATATATTATTGGCATAATCGTTTCAAAAAAATCCGTTTCTTCCTCATTCATCGGATTAAGGAAATATATAATACCATCAACTATAGGTAATAGTTCATCGTAATCTGCTCCAATGAGATCATTTATTACATCTACTTCTAAATCACATGTATCTTCAAACACAGGGATTTCTTTATACCATTCCAAAAATGACTCTTTTTCTTCGCCATTTTCACCAAAAGCATTTGTGACATATGTGGGAATTATATCTGGATTTCCTAATGCCAAGACTTTAAAAATATAGCGCATGTACGGCTCTTTCCATTAATAACTTATTTGAATTATTTCACAAGTTTAATTCTTATCAAATTTTTAAAACTATTATTACTATTAAACATTTTAAATTTTAAGTTTAAGCATATCTAGTAATTAAACTAATAGTATAATCACATCTTTTAGGAATAAATCTTTATTATTAAATAATTAAAAATTGAGAAAGAAAATTGGATCACGTCGAGAGAAATTATAAAATCATTCGAGAAAAGATGATCGAGCAAATGGAGGACTCTTTAAGACTCGGTCGAAAATTAATTGACACAGAACTAGATGTAGGGATTCTTAACTTCGTGGTGAGGCCTGTTGTTAAAAGTTTTTATGATTATTGGTCAAAACATGATGCTCGTTCTGGAACGCTTGAACAAATTCAGGTTATACTAGAAACAGCTAACAACGCAGTAAATAATGGTGCAACTGAAGATTCAATTAATTTACTCATGGAAAAAACTTTTCCAAGGTATTTAAAAGGGGACCAGGTATTCCGTCAAAGTAGTAAACGCCACAAAAATTATAATAAACTAAAAGAGATAGCAAAGAAATCATATTTGAGTTATTTAAAACAAGTTATCTTGTTAATAAAGGTAAAAGATGACGTGCAAGATTATGCTGATTTATGCTTGCACGCATTCATCTCTAAAGAAGAAACCACAAAAATTTTAACAAAACATTTAGAGTATACAGATGAGAGTATAAGAATTGTTGAAGAAGATCTGACAATATTAAATATTACCATAGGTCGCAAGATTATCATTAAAGCATTGAGGAATGGTTTTGAACTAAAGAAAAAGGAGTTTTTCGATGGAATCAATAAAGAATTTGATGCTATCAATGAGGCGTATTTATAATAATAACCAAACTATTAATTTTATGGATTATTCTAGTTTAATATTAAATATTCTATTTTTAAAGAATATAATAATCAATTAATTGGTATTTCGTAATGGAACATGTAGAAAGAAATTATATTCTTGTTCAAGAAAGAATGCTCCACCAAATGAATGTATCACTTGGTTATGGTAAAGATATTCTGGATTCTGAATTAGATGCAGGAGTATTAAATTTTGTTGTGAAACCTATAGTGACTTCTTTTTATAAATATTGGACTGATAAAGATGCAAAAGTGGGTACAACTGAACAGATTAAATTGAGTTTAGATTCTGCAAGAAGTTTGATCCTAAATGGAGGATACTCGGAATCCTCCTTTAATGAAATCATAAATAAAACGTTCAAAACTTATCTTGAAAATGATCAAACTACGAGACAATGCAAAAAAACACATAAGAATTATAGCAGACTAGAAGCTGTTTCAAAGCAATTATTTACTTCACAAGTTAAAGAAGCATTAATACTGTTAGATATAAAAGAAGACGTTAAGACTTATAATGAGTTATCAAGAGTAACATATAAAACTAAAGAGAAAGCTTATCAAGCCCTAAAAGCACAATTAGATTTAAACGAAGCTGGTATAAAAATCGTTGAGGAGGATGATAGCGTTCTAAAAGTTGCTATTGGTAAAAATTTTATTACAACTACACTTCGCAAGGGATTTGATCTCACAAAACAAAAGTTAATAGATGAACTTGACGAGATTTTTTATTAGTTTTATTTGATTAGAATTATATAGCATCTTTATTTAGTGATAATACATGACTGACAAAAAGATTTTAAGGACAATATTTTTGAATCTTTTTACTGTTGTTTTTATAATCATGAACTATTTCTATATCTCAGAAGCTTTTGGATCCATTTCCTCCAATTATATCAACAATAGTGGATATATAATACAATTTAGCACGTCTTTATTACTATTTACATTCTTGGCAGTTTTAGCAGGACCTTATATTGGATTTGTTTCAGGATTCATTGGAGAGCTTCTTATTCAAGTAACATTTTATAAGGTCATTTATTTTGATTGGTGCCTTTTAGTAGCTTTACTTGGATTATTTTGTGGAATATACAAGTATAAACCCTTAAAATATCATGAAGGGATGAAAGTTTATTATACTTTTTTGATTTTGGTAATAACTTCTTTTATCGTGATGATTTTAATAGTTCTCTTTCAGTTCTTATTCCATCCAGTTTCACTGGAAATGGAAGTGCTATTCATTAATTACGGATTCATGTTCTTTACTCAAGCTTTAATATCCATGATTCTACCAATTCCACTTTTATTAATTGCGTATGATAAGATATTTTCATCTCGGGAACGCCATGTTTATAATCAACTTCTTACTCATCATCCGATTTCCGCTAGTGATCATACTTTTTTTTTTCAATTTGGACGAACGAAATTCTACTTTTGTTCAAGATGCTCTGGCGTCATAATCGGGGCATTAATCTCAATGTTTAGTGTTCATTTAATTGAATTAATGTCAGGCGCACATCTCAATCCTGAAATCGCTGTAATTTTATGCATAATACTTCCAATCATTGGAATGATTGATTGGGGTACTCAAAAATTAAAGTATAGAAAAAGCACGACAGAATCAAGGTTGATAACCGGATTTTTAATTGGAATTGCCTTGAATTTATTAAATTTCACTCGAGAGTATTATTTCTTCATGCTTATAATTATCACGATCTATTTTGGTGCCTTATTTCTATTAATCTACTTTGGATATAAAAGAGACATGAAAAAATTGACTAATGAAATGGATCGATTGTCTGATACTGATGATATTATCTATTAAGAATCTATAGAGCCTAACACTATGAGGAATATTATATTTATCCATGGATTAGAATCATCCGGAAAAGGTTTTAAAGGAAGATTACTAAAGAATATTTTTCCTGAGATTCTTACTCCAGATTTTGAACCTTATATTTCTAGTATTTCAATCAAAGCATTGTTGAAAAAAAGAATGCTCCAATTGGAGACAATTTTAAAAGATAAAGAAAATTGGATCATTATTGGCTCAAGTTTCGGAGCTTTGTTAGGTGCCACATATACACTTAAACAACCCGAAAAAGTAAAATTGTTAATTCTTTTGGCCCCATTTTTCGGAGCTAATTTGATAAATCCTTCAAAATTCCAACCAATTGATGTGCCAATAGTTATATTTCATGGAAAGAATGATTTAACCGCATCAATAAAGAAATCAAAATCGCTATCAAACATTCTATTTTCAAACTTAGAATATAATATCGTCGATGATGATCATTTTCTCCATCCTACTGTTGAAAAAATCAACTGGATTCAGCTAATAGGAAAATATGAGTGAGCTATTCAAGGAATTAAAAATTGGACTCCATTTATATTTAATAAAATAAGATACATCCTTATTCTATAATAATCATTTAAAAAGAATTTTGATAATTTCGTCATGATAACTAATTGGTTATTTCTCATTGAACTCTACAAAAATAAATAAAATAAAATAAAATCATAAATATTATAATGTGAGATAGATGGTAAAAACTCTATATATTTGCCGTGAGTGTGGGTTCGCTTTTCCTTCAGAATTAAAACAACTCATAGAAGATCGAGTCCAAGTTTTCTGTGAAATGTGTGGCATGCCATTTACACTAGCAGGAGTAGAATTCAAGCAACCCTCAGTAAGGCGGCAAGTTCCACCAGTTAAATCTTACTCTAGAGAGGCAATAAGAGAGAGAAATAGAGTGAAATTTAGCAAAGCAATTAAAAGAATAGATACTTTGGCTTTTATTCCCATTCTTATCTTGTCTTGCGTGTTATTAACAACTAGTTGGATTTTTATTGATCCTGCTAATTGGATTAATGGGTTAGTTAGTAACGTGCTCATCTCTGTTGCGGGTTTATCTATAGCTTATTACGATATAAAACAAATTACTCCAAAAATCAAAGAAGAAAAATACGATGAATTACTACTGGATACATTCTGTTATGGTATTTTAGGGTGTATTTTTTATGGATCTGGTGTTTTAATTTTAGTAAAAGGAATATTGATATTCATTTATGTAGCTATTTATAGCAAAGATAAGCATCACAAAGCTTATAATTTTGGTTTAAAACTTAAGAATTCACTAAATTCTTTTTCTGCTAGTGCTGGATTCATCATATTTTTATTGGTATTAGCTAATTTATTTATTACAGGAATAAACGGGTATTCTATCATAGCTGGAATAGAGTTTCTCATAGCTCTAATAGGTCCAATAAATGAAATTTTAACAATTGTCATTCTTATCGCAATTATTATTGGTATTTCATTAATTCCCATAATTATATTACTCATTGATCTCAGAAAAAGAGAAGAGATTTGGATAAAAAGCGAATTCACCGCATCAGATGCTTTTAAAGTCTTTATTTTAGGGATATTTGGTACAGCAATTTTTTCAATAGGTATATTCATTCTCCTTAAAGGTATTTTATTATTCTTATTGGTTGCAGGAAAACCCTTCAATTGGGGAAAAGAGCTTCCTGTTATAATTGAAGAAAAAAGAGAACTAGAACTAAAACAAGATCCTTTAAAACACGTTCCTGAAGAACTGCCAAAAGAAGAGGATGATTCACAACCGCCTCTAATAAGAACAGGAAAACTCGAAAAACCTGAAGATGAAATTAGTATAACTGAAATAAAACAAGAAGAAATTGTATCTGAAGAGGAAACACCTGAAGATACTACTAAGGAATCATTAAAAGTTACACCTCCAATAGCATCAACAATTACTTTAAAAGATGATAAGAAAACAAAAATAAAGCATGATAATGAACAACTAAAGCTTCATGAATCACTCTTACCAGTAAAGAATGATAAGGACAAATTAATGGTAAAACAATACTTCACAAAAATTTTCACGGTATTGTCAAAAGACATCAGGAGAATATTATTAGAGCTAGATATTCCACAGGAAGATAAAATGGCTTTATTAAAGGAGTTGGCATATTTAGCGAAAGAGGAACAATTAAAATATATTGAATCCGTTAAACAGCTGTATAAAGAGATACCATTAAAATTGATTAAAAGAATCAAAAAATTACCTAATGTAAAATCAGAACATTATGATAAAATCATAGAACAATTGAATTTTATGAACGTCGATGAACAATTTGAATTCATAAAATTTATGGAACAGAATATGTAATATGAAGTGAACTTTCTAAAAATGTCACTTGAAAAAAGAAGAGAGCCCAAAGGAAATAAAGAAGAAGCTAAGTTAGAGGAAAGTTCATTTAGACATTTAGATTTTACTCCATTAAATGCTAAAGAAGTAAAAGAACCTTCAAGACCAACTAAACCATCAGAAATTATCGAAGATTTAACTGAAATAGAAAAGGATGTATTATCAATTGCGGAGAATATTTTAAAATTAAAACGTTATGATGCTGATTTTGATATTGAAATAGATTCGGAGTCAGAACTCCAGAAATATCCGATCCTTGAAAAGTTATATGCAAAATGCATTGCAAAGCTAGCTTACAAGAAAGGATATAGTAAAGAAGATATCTTTCTTGCCATTCGCAGTTTAGAAGAAAAAAGTTGGATTGTTACTAATGAACGTAGAACAAAACTGGAAATACTGACAAACGAAAAACTCGTATCAATATTAAATTTTATAAAGGATAACCCGGGAATACATGCAAGAGATGAAAAAGTAGAAAAAGTATTGAATATTACACGCACGCCATTTTTAAAGCACATGATGACCTTAGAACGATTTAAGCTAATACGTTCAAAGAAATTAGGCAAATCTCTGCATTATTTTCTCGCAGAAGTCCCTGAAAATTTCGACAAATATCGAGTAATCTTCACGAATCCTTTAATACCAAAAATTGTGGAATCAATTTTTAAAGAGGAAACAATCACAATTTCTAAAATTGGAGAAGCTCTTGATATTTATGCGGGGACTATCCAGTATCATATCAAAAAACTAAAAGAATTAGATCTGGTTAAAACTGTGACTAATCAAAAAGATGATAAAATTCACTTAGTCAATATCGAACTACTAAAGAAATACAATGAATTTTTCAAAGAGCCAGATTTTTCACAGCTTTTAAAGGGATTATGAAGCCAATTTTAATGATTCAGATTTTATTTTAATTAAGCAATCAGAGATTTAATTTTAGGTAAGGCTTCGATAGCTATTTTAATTGCTTCATCGATCCCTTTTTCCATATTAGGATGAAGTTCATTTGTAGTCAGGAGATCATACTTGGGGTGACCTGGAAGATCAGTTATCGCAAGAATTGATGCCGTTTTTATATTAAAAAGCGTGCCTAATAAAAATAAAGCTGATGATTCCATATCAATTCCTTGTACGTTAATGGATTGTAAGGATCTTATAAATTCGTCTGTTTCGCAAAATAAAGCGTCTGTTGTCCAAAAATCTACTTCTTTTATCCTTGGATTAATGGTCCTACCAGTCTTCATGAGAACTTCCGTTAGAGTTTCATTAGGTTTTGAGAAATAAACAATTTGATTGCCTGTATCCATATTTTGAATCATTTTCAATGGATTATTTATGGATTTTAATAGAGATTGCAATGAAGCATTTGAACGAATATATTGGGGGCATGTCCCATCATCGCAATAACTTAATCTTGGAACTAAAACATCACCAACGTAGATTTCTTCTTCTTTTCCTTGTATTCCGCCACACAAATCTACTCGCAAGACTACTTTGGTCTTGCAACGTTTTAAACCCTCCATTATCATTGCAATGTTTGGACAACCAACATTGGATAAAATAATGCTCACTCGAATTCCATTTAATATTCCATTGTAAACTCTACCACGAACAACCTTATTCTGCAATTTTTTAACAAGTTTTTTCATGACTGGCTTAACAGCAGGTAGAATAACAATCTCATTTACATTTGAAGAAGCTGTTTCCAATAACATCCTCACAATTTTATCGTCCACTGAGAGAAATTTTAATCCGAAATTCAAGAGCTGACTCTTGATATTATTTAGCATTAGTATTTCATCCAAATATTAATACAAATTTAATTATATTTTATAAGTATGTTCCTAATTACTTCAAGACTTATAATTTTAAATAATAATTTTTAAAACTTTGATAAAATACTTTTATCTATAATCATTTAATAGTTTGCTGAATCATTCTGGAGAAAGTACATGAGCATGAAGGATCAATATATAACAAATAACAAGATTACAAACACTTTCGTAGAGAAGTACACTAAAACATTGTATCGTATAGTAGGAGAAAATAAACACTCTGCTATTAAACCATGTCA
>JAGXNU010000042.1 GCA_019894815.1 Promethearchaeota archaeon | reverse complement strand
ATTTTAAAAATTAGATGAAACAAAAGTGATTTTTGTCGTATTATTAATACGTTTTAACAACATTTTGCAATTATATAAATAGGTGGATTTTTAGTCGATTCTTGTATTATATCTAAAATACTCATCAATTATAATGATAATCCGAGAAGTAGGAATCATTTCCTGTGGAATTCCAATCATTTTTGAATCTCATAAAGAAACTAGGAAAGAGAATGTAAATTTAGTATTGAATTCTGGATTATTATCTAGCATACTGAGCTTCGCTGAAATCACGATCTCTCCAATAGAGTATTTCCAAAGCAATAGATTCACGGTCGTCTTTAGAAAAGAGTGGATCCCTGATCATAAGACATTAAAACCATTCATTGCATATATAGTAATAGACAACAACGAGAAAAACGTGGATAAATACATAAAGAAACGAGTTTTACCTTTATTAAAAAAAATAATGAAAAAATTTAAAGCCAAATATAATGGAAATGACTTTAGCCAATTTCAAGATTTTCGCAAGTCCCTAAGTAAAATATTGAGTATTAATATTAAAACGCTGGATGAAAAATTTGTCTCTTTAATTCTTTAATTCATCAATTAAATAATAAAAGCTTACTAGCTTTTAGCTGTGATTTTTTGATATTTATAAATAGATATATATAGATATTATGTTAAAACAAATTTTAAAAATATTTTCTTTTCACTAACTTAGTTCTAAAGATATCTCATGTATTTTTGATGTAATTTTACGATAAATTGCTCTCAAAACGATCTCAAAAGCTTTATTTTCAATAGTTTGAGGAATTCCTAAATTCTCTAAAGTTTCTATGATTTTTCCAGGCTTTTTAATACTAAATCCAATAGGCACCTCATCAATATCTGGATATTGTTCAGCTAATTCTTGGATAGAAATTTTAGGGACATTAAATTTAAATTTAATATTATTTACGTTAGAGGCTTTTTTGGACACATTTTCGCTTTCCATTGAACGTGATAAACTAAGATCGTCAAAAATTTCTTCTTTAGACTTTCCTCGTAGTTCTAACAATAAAAATGGATTATAATCTAAGACACGAGTAAGATATAAAATTATAGCAGCGATATGCTTGCATGGAATTGCTTTATCAGGACAAGAACAGGTTGAATCTAAACCTTTAGATGCATCTGGAAATAGGGAATATCCATTGTTTTCAAAAATGGTAATGATATTTTGAGGTAGGGAACCTTCCAATAATTCTATGAGGTTAGGCAATCGCGTAGATAAATTATTAATTATTTTTTCCCATCCTTCATCAGGAATAAGTTCAAAATTTATTTTTACGCGATATGGTGTGGGAGCAGTGCCTTGTACGGTTGCAAATATCTGACCAGCACTAATTGAGAGATTATCAATGCGTTCTTCATCTTTAGCATACTCAATTCCTCTTTGCATTCTGAATGGACGCCCAATTTTCAAGTTTGAGATTATCCATTCTTTGCCCCAGGGTGTTTTTGCATAATTAATTAAGTTTTTTTTAATTTCCTCTACTTCTTCGCGGGTTTTTTGTTTTTCATATTCAGTTTTTCTTTGAGGTGGATCTTTTTTCTTGAGTCTCCTATTATCCATGAAATATTTTTTTCTATCCATTTTTTTTAACACTCCTTTTTTCAATTACTTAAATTTAGCAAGTTCTTCAATTTATCATCATTTAAATCTGAAATCCAAGATTCTCCTGTAGATGCTACGATCTTATCAGCTAATTCACGTTTTTCTTCCAATAGATCGTCGATTTTTTCTTCGATTGTTCCTTTTGCAATAAATTTATATACGTTTACTACTGATTTTTGACCAATTCGATAAGCTCTATCTGTTGCTTGGTCTTCTACTGCTGGATTCCACCACCTGTCGATATGTATAACAGTTGTTCCTTGAGTAAGATTTAGACCTGTTCCTCCAGCTCTTAAGGATAAAATTAAAATTGGAGGACTTTCTAAATCACTTGATTGGAATTGATCAACAATTTCCCTTCTCTTGTTTTCTGGTACCCCACCATGGAAGTAAAGTATTTTAAAATTGTAATTCTTTTCAAGAACTTTTTGTAATATATCCCCCATTTGCGTGAATTGAGTAAATATTAAGATTTTTTCTCCATTTGAAAGAACCTCATCAGTCATTTCAATCAATCTTTCTAGCTTTTGTGATTTAGCTATGAATTCCTGTAAATTATTATCTAATTCTAATGAATCTATATCAAGTTTCAAGTATTGAAAAGGATGATTACAAATCTGTTTTAGTTTTACTAATAGACCTAAGATTACTCCCTTTTTCTTTCTCTTATCTGAAGATATATCATTAATTTCTTTCAAAGTATTTTCTACAAGATCTTTATATAATTTAACTTGCGTTTCGGTTAAATCGATGATAATTTTCATTTCGTTTTTATCCGGTAGATCCTTAATAACAGTTTTATCAGATTTCACACGCCGCAAGATGAAAGGAGCAATGATTAATTTTAATTCCTCAATTACATCTTGATTTTGAAAACGTTCAATTGGGATGACATACTTATTTTGAAACTCTCTTCTCTTCCCTAAAAGACCAAGATTTAAGAAATTAAAAAGTGACCATAATTCTAGCAAACGATTCTGAATTGGAGTACCACTCAAACAGATTTTAAATTGTCCTCTGAGCTTATTTATAGCTTTCGTCTGTTGTGACGAATGATTTTTTATATTTTGACTCTCGTCAATGATGATTCCACTAAAATTAATTGATTCTAATAAATCAATATCATTTCTAATAGTTCCATAAGATGTAAGGATAATTTTGTGTGGTTCAAGAATCTCTGGAATACCTGATGCGTCTTTAATACGAGATGGCCCATAATGGAGCATTACATCTAAATCGGGAGCAAATTTCTTGATTTCTCGATGCCAATTAAATAAAATTGATGTCGGACATACAATGATTATGCTTCCTGGCTTTTCAGGATAATGTTTTTTAAGATAGCATAAAAATGCGATAATCTGAATTGTTTTTCCAAGACCCATATCATCCGCTAAGCATAATCCAAAATTAAATTTTGTCATGTTGCCCATCCATGTTAGAGCTTCTTGTTGATACTTTCTTAATATACCATTAAATGTTGAAGGACAGGGAATATCTTCAAAGGAATCTACTGATTGTAATTTACTGATTATTTCACTGAAATCGCCTTCGATAATTACATCGTATTCAGTACTGTTTTCTTGTAACTGTATCTTCCCGAGTAAAGCCACTTTAAGAACATCCATGTAATTTTCAAAATCAGAGATTTTCGATTGTCTAAAATCAGTAATTGATTGTTGGTCTACTAAGATCCATTTTCCCTCTAAATTTATTAAAGGATCTCCTGATTTGATTAAATTATTAAATTTTTCATCCGAAATTTGTTTTCCTTCAATTGTTGCCTCCCATTTGAAATCAAGCATTGATTGAACATCGAAAATTGAAGGCAAATTTTGGAAAATTCCTTCTTTTGTCTTAGTACTACTCTTTGAACGAATAATTAATTTAGCTGATAACCTTTGTTTTCCATTTCTTCTGAAAACTTCCGGGAGAATGACATTAAATCCACTTTGGATTAGTATATCTTTTGGATATTTTAGGAAATCAATGACTTCTGATGATATAAGTGAAATTTCATCTTGAATGTTTTCTAGTAAAGCTTTTTTTATAGGGGGGAATATTTTTGAAGCTATACCAAAAGCTCTTAAAATTATCTCTAAAAATTCACCTTTATTTTTGATGATTTTTAGATGGTTTAGTTTCTTTTGATTATTATCTTCCCATAATTCGTGTAAAGGGATATTTTGTGTTCCATCTTGAAATGACAGGTAAAAAATTAACGACCAATCACTTTTTGGCGTTTTTGGATATTTTAATTCTAAATTGAATATAAAACCCTGTTTTAATGTAAATCCTCTGGCAGAATGAGTCCAATTTTTAATCAAAATTGGTAGAACAGTTTCATGAAATGATTGTATTTTAAAATTCGAATCCTTCATGATAAGGGATTTAAGAAATTTATAGTCCCAACCTGCCCTATAACCTGGACTTCTTTCTTTTTTTAGATCTTTACTGTAAAATTCGTTAAAAGTATTGAAATTCATTTTATTTAATGTAGATCTTATAAAATAATCTCCAATTGCATCCATAAAGAAGGAAAATAGATAGGATGGATGCCATAATCCATTAGTTTTATGAGTACCATTAAATTGAATGAAATTGATGGGAATACAAAAAGCGGACCAAGAAGATCTTTTCATTATTGTTTGAAATCGATCTTTATCATTTTGAGATTTTAATAATAAATTCCATCTACTATTATATTCATTATTTTTACTGGGTTCTAAAATAGGAATAAACTGCCCTTTATTCAACAATTCGAACACTAATTTTGTTAAAAAAGACCATGTCTTAATTGAATTGCTATAATGTTTTATCCCCCGATCTTTATTATCTATAATTTCCATTTGGAAAAGCAATTTTATAGCAGGACCAATAGGAATGATCTTTCCAATGCATGAGGATATTTCATAATAATTTGGTGAAATTTTTTGTTTAGAATCATCTGTGGTTATCAAGGGAGGAATTGCGAAGTTGATTTTACAACTGAGAAGTTTTTCAACAGGTATGCTTGGAAAAATTTCTTTTATTTGCTTCGAAAGGACCTCTTCTGAATCATTTGAAGGAATCCACAAAATAAAAAAGTTGGAATCTGGAGGTAAATCTGCTCCTTTAGAACTTAATTTAAATCCACTTAAGGGCTCATTCCAATAAGATGAGGGGATAAAAATTAATTCTAGTTTATTATCAAATTTCATGTGTTACTAGAGCTCCAAATCGTAAAAATTATCTTTTTTTGTACTCAATGTATTTAATGTAAAATTAGTCTAAAATTTATATATTTCAGCTGCTTTTTTTCATAGATTAATTAGTCTAATTAAGATATGTTTATTGTTAAAATTGCTTTTTTGAAAACAATACAATAGAAATTATTAAAAAGGTAAAAGTAAGCGGGATAGCCACTAGTAACGCAATCAAGACGCTATTAAGCGATTCTATAAAGAGGACTGGAAGAGTCGCAATCGCTGAAACTTGAGATCCCACATAAACAGATAAGATGGCTGCAGCTGCTATCGAAGATATACTAACTCCAAAAAAAGTACCGATAGAACATGAAATTGCCATTGATGAGAAACTGATTGTTAATGATTTAAAAGTTTCCTCTAAGAAATACTGAGAAGGAACACCAATAGTCAAAATGTCAATTATAAGTCCCATTGCTAATGAAATTACCGTAGCTATAATCAAACATAAATAGACAGCACAAAATTTTGATAATAGAATATTATATCGTTTGACCGGTCGTATGAGAAAGAGATCATAGACATGATTATTTTTTTCATTTGCTATAGAGGTACTTATCATCGCTGAACTAAGCATTCCACTAATATAAGATATCAAAATTGCCACTAAACTTGAAACGGGAAAACCTTCTGTTGACGGAATTAGATAATGCATCAATATAGAGAGAGTGGGCATGCCTATCCATAAAATTATCATGATCTTTGATTTATAGAAACCTTTAAGTTCATCTAAAAATAATATTTTAAAACTCATTATTTTCACCTTGGACTAGTTTTAAATACACATCTTCTAAGCTAGGAGTAAGTAAATTAAATCTTCGTAGCTTATACTTATTCTCTATTAAATATTGAAGTAAATCATGAATGGATTCATCCAAATCCGCTTCTACCTTAAGACTGACGACAATAACATTTGCAGATTTATTTTCTGATTGTTCAATATAATTTAAATTTTGTAATTGATCTAATATATCAATATCATTATCAAATTCTATTTGAATCCGATTTCCAATGTGATATTCGCTTTGAAGCTCTGAAGGGCTTCCAATTTTCACTAAATTACCTAAATTAAGGATACCAATTTTAGTAGCTATGTCTTGAACATCACTTAAAATATGAGATGAAAAAAGAATTGTTTTACCTGAATTTGCTAATTTTTTAATTAAGTTCTTAATTTGATATCGACTAGCTGGATCTAAACCAGTTAATGGTTCATCTAATACTAAAATTTCTGGTTCACCTAATAATGCTTGAGCTAATCTTAATTTTTGTAACATTCCCCCGGATAAGTGAATAATTTTCCTATTCATCACTTCCTTAAGGTTTACAAATTCTAAAACTTCCACAATACGAGAATCTAAAAATCTATTTTCTAATTTTGATAATTTCCCAAATGTTCTTAAAGCTTGATAAACAGTTTTCCACCGATGAAATCCTGCTTCTTGAGGATGGTATCCTAAATTCTTAAATAACTCTAAATAAGAAGATTTAATATTTTTTCCATTAATAAGGAGGGTTCCTGAAAAATCTCGGATTAAACCAACCATTATTTTAATAGTAGTGGATTTTCCTGCTCCATTTGGACCGATATAACCAAAAATATCACCTTGATTTAGCGAAAAGGAGACATTATTCAATACTAATATGTTTTTATAACTCTTTACTATATTTCTAAACTCAATCAAGGGTTTGCTTGAATTCAAGTGTGACATTTGTGATTGTTAATAACATGATACTCGTTAAAAACTTAAGTGATTAATAAAAAGATATTCTCTATCCTTCTTAGCTAAAAAAAAGAGAATAATAATAAAATTTAGTTTAAAACATTTTCTTCAAACATTTTCTTATTTATTTCAACCCCCATTCCTGGCTTCTCAATTGCTTAAATAGAATTATCTATTCATGTACTCAATGTAGTTAATATAAAATTAGTCTAAAATTTATACATTTCAGATGTATAAGATAAGTTAATTTCTAACCTTCATTCCATTCTAAAAAAAAAAGTCTTTTAAGACAAAATTTTTTTATGAACAAATAATTTCTTTTTTCAAATATCTAAGACAATTTCGTAGTGACTCTAAATGCCTATTGAACCAAAATTAGCTGCGACCGTAATTTTGTTACGGGAACGAACACCAGACTTAGAATCTGACGATGATTGTGAATTTGAAGTATTTATGGCTAAAAGACATGAAAATGCAAGATTTATGAGTGAACACCACGTGTTCCCAGGCGGGAGCATCGATGAACAAGACTCAACAAAAGAATCAAGAGCAAGATTAGTAGGAATTAATGAAAATATCATCAACAATTTAAAAGAAATATGTAATGATCCTTCCAATCTTTGGATTATTGCAACCCGTGAGCTATTTGAAGAGGCTGGGATTCTAATCGCTACTAATAAATCAGGAAATTCACTTGGAAAAATTGAAAATAAACCCAAGAAACTAAAAAAGTATCAAAAAAAGCTCCAAAAAAACCGAATTACCATGACAGATGTTTTGACTAAAGAAAATCTTTATTATTCTGCGAGTAATTTAAAATATTTTGGAAGATTTATCACCCCTGAGTTATCTCCCATTCGATTTGATACTCAATTCTTTCTCTGTAAATTTCCTCTTAATCAAAATATTAATTTATTTTATGATGAATTAACAGAGAGTCTATGGGGTTCTCCAAGGCAGCTAATAAAAAATTTTAAAAAAAAGCAAATCAAATTAATATTCCCTCAATATTCCACACTGAAACGGCTTAAAAAGTTTAAAACCATCCAAGAGCTATTTGAGAATTCCAAAAGTGTCTATAGCCATAATCGATTGAAGGATTTTTAATCAAATTTTTTTTTCAAAAAATAATTAGGTTAGAATTCATAGTAATTCATAAAAGAGAATATTATTTTTAGTGTAAATTACGAATGGATAAAGATATTTCAGATTTCATAAATGATGGCACGACTATTTCTTCGAAGTATGATGGACCAAAATTTGATGCTCATGTTCATTTAGGGAGTATAAAAGGTATTCCTGATTTAATTAAGTTCAGAGAAGAGTTTAGTATAAAAAAATCAGTTGGTATTGTCTGGGAAGACAACATTGAAGAATTAGAAACAAAATTCCCCGATAAGTTCGTATTGGCTAAATACTTCAGAAGTAGGCATCTTTTTAAAGCAAAACCAGACCCTAAATTAGCAACAGATTTAATTGAAAAAATTTATCAAAAAGGATTTCCAATTGTTAAATTTTGGTTTGGTCCAAGATGGAGAGATTATGTAAAAGATCAATTCAAAATAGAACCAAGAAAAATTCATTTATCTGATGCATTTTTTAAATCAATATTCGCAAAGATGGAAGAATTGGGACTTTATTTATTAATTCATGTTAGTGATCCTGATCTTTGGTACGAGAAAGTTTATCAACCAGTTAGCCGATATGGCACAAAAAAAGAACATTTAGATGATTTAGAAGAGGTTTTATCAAGTTTTCCTAAATTAAAAGTACTCCAAGCACACTTTGGGAGTCAACCAGAAGATCTAGAAAACCTATCGAGGTGGTTTGAATCATATCCAAATTATTATGTAGATTCATCTTCAGCAAGATGGATGGCACGAGAGCTTGGGAGATATCCCGAGAAAGCAAGAGAATTTTTTATTAAATATTCAGATAGGATTCTTTTTGGGACAGATCTCGTGCAGGATAGAAACAAACCAATTTCAACTTACTATCAGACGCGATATTATACGTTCCAAGCACTTTTAGAGACCTCAGTTCGAAACTTACCTTTACCCTTTCCGGATCCTGAAAATGACAATAATACTAGAATCAATGGATTGGATCTTCCTCTTGATGTGTTAAAGAAGATTTATTGGGAAAACGCAAACAAGTTATTCAAACTCACGTGAATCTTATAAATTAGAGAAAGATTTCCATTCCAGGAGGAAGCCACGGTTTATAAATTTGTAAGTAATCTTTAAAGAAATTAGATAATCCATTTTTTAAGCTTAAATCTACCCAATGAAATACTGTTTCTTGCCCGGATTTTTCTTTAGAGATTTTTCCGAACATATTGCTTAAATAACTTGAGACTGTATTTTTATCCTCTGGAGTCATATCAGTTCCTTGGAAATTTACTAAGATACTATCAAGTTGCGTCATGTATGATTTAAAGTTTGTTAATAGTTCTATTATTTTTGCCTGATCTTGAACGTAATCCTTAGGTTTATTAAGTAATTTGTTAAACTTCCCAAGATTTTTCATCAGTCCTTTAATATTGTCTAAAAAATCTGGTATATTTAACTTAATTAAATCCTGCTCTATTTTCCGGGTCATAAACGTATTCATTGTAATTTTGTTATAAAAATAAATAACAGGTAAAGTGATAGTTTTGTCAAAGCGTCTAATTAATGGGATTCCCATCGTATAATATCTCGTTTCACCAGTGCCTGCGATGTGTATCATCGGTTGGATAGTTTTTGAAACTAAATATTGACGGGATTCGACCCTAGGCGTGAAAAAAGCAGAGTGATCAGAAAGATCTGGGTTGTCCTTTTCAAGACTAAAATCTATTAAATTCCCGCATTCATTACATTCGCATTTAACGTGAATCATGGAAGTATAATCTTGTCCGATTAATTCCAATCTTCGGCAGTGACACTCTTCATTATTACATTCATAAAAAAATGGAATGAAATCACGTCGAATCTCCCGTAAAGGAGAACGTATGTTATTATTTCTAAATTGGTTTTGTAAATCTATATAAGTCTCAACGTACTTACTTTGATTCTCTAATAATGTTTCATAAAAAGGTGTTAATAGTTTCTTAAATTCTAAATCTGAAGCAGAAATGAAAAGATAACCTTGATCAAAGATAATGTTGGAAATTGTCCCAATTATGTTAATGAACCAATCTGTATAGTTCTCTGAATTATTGTGTGCAATTTTGATTAACCGGAGTGCTTCTTCTAGCCGTTCTTCTAGTAATTTTTTACGCCAGTTATCCTCTAAACAAGAATTAATAGAATTACTATATTTTTTTCTAATTTCTTGAAATAGTTCCAAGAGATAAGAAACAGATGGTAGCGGAAGATCTTTAATTCTCTTACCAAGAAATTTCTTTTCTGTTTCAGGGCTTATTGAAATTGAAAATCCATTAGGTGAATCGCTTTGTGAAAATTTAGTTTTTATTAATTCTGAATGTATCTTATCATAATCAGCAACATAAAAAATTGGAATTATATCATTATCAAGGTTCGCGAAAGCTGCTCCACATGCAATTTTGTTAAAAAGAAACCTTTCTCCACCTAAAAATTTAGGTTGATGTGAGACTTCCACGCTCAAGCTATCCTTATCAGTAAGGAAATTTTCCAGATGTCTCTTAGCTTTATCAGTTAGTAGATTATATTTATTATTTGTATTTTCGAAAATTTTTCCCAATGCTATTTTTATTTCACTCTTATTTGTATCCTTTTCCATTTCTTTATTTCTTTTTTTGGCAAGGAAAATAGCATCACTCATAGATTGAGGTATTAGATCTTTCATACCTTCAGAAATCCAAGATTTTTGTCCTTCTAAAGCATATGCTAAGTAATATTTTAATGGATCTTCGAATTTATCGTTTGACATCTCTATTCTACCTAAAGTATTAAGTTTTCTAAATCCACCATTAAGAGTTCAGAATTAATGAATCCTTCAGCATACTTTACACCAATTTGATATCCCAAATAACCCGCTCGTTCTCGTATATAGTCAAAGATCCTTAAATTCTTTTTATTATCAATAAATTGTGATTTATAGACCTTAAGAGCATTTATTTTTTCTTCGATTGAATCAGAAATATCGATTAAAAAGTCCGATTTTCGATTCTTATCTTTTAAATGTGAATGATCGAAATAAAAGACATATTTTGGATAATGTTCTGGATATTTGGATTCGGTTTTTGTTAGTTTTGCTTGAAATTTTGCAGCATTTACAATCTGATGACAAGCAATATGGTCTGGGTGCCAGTCATTTGAGGGATGGGTAATAAGAATCTTTGGTTTATATTTTCTAATCACTTCAGAAACTTTTTTTCTGTCCTCGATTGTATTTTCAATATATCTATTAGTCATATCTAAAGTAATTCTCATATCCAGATGTAATATTTCAGAAGCTGCTTTAGCTTCGGCCATTCTTTTTTCAACAGTACCGAATGGGGTGGGTTCTCCATTTGATAAATCCAAAACCCCTAATTTTTTGCCTCGTTTTTTATAATGAGCAATAGTCCCACCACATCCGATTTCTGCATCATCGGGATGGGCTCCAATCACTAAAATATCTAATTCAATATCCATTCTAATCTACTAATAGTTTTCTAATTTGAGTAAATATTGATTCTTGTATTTCTTTAAAATTATATTTATTAATATCATTTACATTATTGAAATAATTTGAAAAAATTGACTCAAATACATCAATTTTTATTTTTAAAGGAGTATCCAAGAGTGATTCAATTAACTGGATATATTTTTCAATTCTTTCTTCACCTTTTTTAAACAAAAAACTCTCTTTTGCATTTTTTAAAATTGCTTCTCTATCTTTATATATTACTGGAACCTCTTTTTCAAAAATTGAGTATCCCTTTTTCAAAGATTTAATCCAAATTTCGATGGGTATTTCATATCCATTTATTTCTAATTCCAAATCATTAATCGCATTACATTCATATGCCTTTAGTCCACAAAATGCATCTGTAATAGAAAGTCCGAGAGTATTGAGAATTCCAGTGATGATCGTATTTACAAGAAATCTATCTTTCCAAGGTTTCTGCCAGTAATGGTTTGAATTTTTATATCTTGAACCAGAAATAATTTTTTCTGAGGGATTTTTAAGGATTATATCAATAAACTTGTATAAACAC
>JAGXNU010000041.1 GCA_019894815.1 Promethearchaeota archaeon | reverse complement strand
TCTAATAAAGGATTTTGATATCTTCATCAACGAGTTCCAAGATATTTTAATTGAAAAAGTAAAATCTTCTGAAGAACAAATTCTTAAAGCGTATGTCCAAATGGCAATTAAAGCAGTGGCTCGTCAAGTTTTAACATTGAACTTCCTCCAAAATGAGTTAAAAATAAAAAAACAAGTAATTCAGAAGCATTTAATATCATTAATTAGTGCTGATCAATTATCTGGTAAATATGATCCTCTTTTAGGGATTTATTATGAAAATCCCGAAGCTCTTAAAGAATTGGATGAAAAAGAACTTGAGGTAATGACCAAAATGAATTTTCGGGTCCATAGAATAATTAAACGTTTAAAAGTGTTTGGTAACCAATATGGGAGTATTTTCGCAATATTTTCTCCATTACTCGCCGTAGTTTACTACTTATTCATGTTGACAGGTCAAAATCCAGGGACAATACTTATTTCCGGCTTTTTTATAGGTGTATTACTATTCTACATTCTTTTCAAAAAAAGAAAAGAGGATAAAATGTAGTTTTTTTGCTTTTTAATCATTTTAA
Source organism: Promethearchaeota archaeon (assembly GCA_019894815.1). Lineage (GTDB taxonomy): Archaea > Asgardarchaeota > Lokiarchaeia > Sigyniarchaeales > SOKP01 > SOKP01. Next base: position 11,676 of record JAGXNU010000041.1, on the reverse strand, counting down.
TCACATTCCATTAAAAAAATAACTTGATCTTCTTCTTTCTTTATGAATCCTAACCGGCATGCTTGATAAAAATGAGTATAAAATTTTTGTTCTGTTATTTCTTCTTCTTTAGCTAATTCTTGGAATTCAGCGTATTTAATTCTGCCCTTTACATTATGAAATTTAGCTAAATTTACGAGAGTTTTTAAATTTTTATTAAGATAACTCTTTCTTTTTTTTGTATCTTGTATATCTGTCTTATTTCCTTTCAATTTTGATACAGATTTTTTTAGCTTAGTTCTATCTAATTTAACTAAATCTGAATAAAAAGTAACTCCATATTTCTTATATTTTTTGTACAAATCACTTCTTTCAAAATTATCTATTTCATTAATAATTTCCTCGATAGTTTTATTCGCTAAAACAGCTTTTTCTTTTTCTCTTCTCTCCTTGTAATCTGTTAAAGAAAATATTTTAGAGTTCTCTGTTAAGAGTTGGCTGAAATCAATAGGTTTTCTCTCAAGATCTGTCCAGAGTTCTAATTGTTCAGGATCTAATAATATCCTATTCATGGTACTTTCTTTGCGTAGTGCGACCTTATGATATGGTATATCAACAGTACTTCGAGTAAGCATGATATAGCATCTCCCTGAGGAATGTCTACCAGTACGTCCTCTCCTTTGTATTAATCTAATTTCTGATGGAACAGGTTCATAAAAAATTATTGCATCGACATTAGGAATGTCAAGTCCTTCTTCTGCCACACTCGTTGCAACTAATATATTTATTAATCCCTCTCGAAACTGATCGATAATATCTATTTGTTTATTTTGAGAAAATCCATAATCATCTGATTTGGTCGATTGACCAATAAATTTTTCGATTGTCAACTTTCCTTTAAATTTTTCATTCAATACATGCTTAAGTTTTTCAGCCATTTCTCGATACTGAGTAAAAATTATGATCTTATCATTCTTGTATTCTCCAAATTCCTCATCTACTATTGAAATGACTTTATCTATTTTTGGATGTTGAAGAAATTCAGGTATTTCTCGATTAATCTTTTCTACTATAAATTTACAATGATCAGAGTTCATGATTCTTTTTGCTGATCGAACTTCTTGTTCAGCTTTCCAGTTTAATCTATCTAAGAACGATTTGAATAGAGAAATATTCTGGGTTTCAAGTAAATCTTTTCCATGAAGGATTGAAATGCAACTTGAGCAATAAGAAAAAATACTTTGAATATTCAAGTCATTTTCTCTCACAATATCAATTACTCTTGGTGATTTGTAGTATAACGCCTCAATATAATCTTCCTCACTCAATTCGAATGCATTTCCGTTTTCATATTTTAAAGAAATTGTTATGTCTCTTGAGATTGCCAAAAATTCAAGTTTTGAATAATATGGTTTATTTGGAGGAATTAATTTACGTTCAATGAAAAATTTAAGATAATTTTCAAATAAGTTATACCACACCGCACTGAGTTCAAGAAATTTTATTGGTAGATCAACGTATTCAAGGAACATATTAATGTCATGCGTATATTTCATTACATCCTCATTGCTATACGTTTTAAAAACAACCTTCTCAATATATAGATTATCACATAATTGTTGAATATGTTCATAATCTTTTCCAGGTGAAGCTGTCAATCCTAGAATTAAGGGATCTTGACAAGTATTGAGATATTCAGGAGCAAGGTAATTATATGCATAGTTTCCTTTAGTGCGATGGGCTTCATCGAATATCAACAAAGATACATGTTCTAAATTATATCTTCCCCTCTCTACATCGTTTTTTATTACTTGAGGTGTGGAGATGATGATTTGTGAGTTCAAAAATAGTTTAATACGTCGTTCAGGGCTGATTTTACCTGTAAAGAACACCACATCTTCGTCATTAACTGCTAAAAATCTTAAACATGATTTAAAATGCTGTGCTACAAGGGGTCTAGTGGGAGCAAGGATAACGATACGTGCTTTGGGATATTTTTCAAGGGCTTTTATTATCAATAATATAGCAATTATCGTTTTCCCTAACCCAGTAGGTAATACTACTAAGGAATTTTTATTGTTACATTGATTTACGATATTTTCTTGATATTGCCGGTAGAGTAACCGGTTCTCTTTTAAAAATGCTCCATTGAAATACTCTACAGTTTCAGAGGTCATGTATAAGATATTATTTCATGGTTAGCCTTTTAAATTCAATAACTCTAAAGATTTTTAAAATTTAAGCTAAGCTAGTAAAAACATAAATTATATCTTACCAGAAGGAAAAAATTTAATGACATTATCTTCTTCAATACGACTCAATTGATTGCTTTTTTCTAGCATTTTAAGAGTCAAGCATACCCATCCACGAGCAATCTCGTGTAACATCCGCTTTTCATTTGGATAAATAATTTGAACAATAGCAGATGGAGAAACCCCCATTTTTGAATGCTCTTGAACAATTTCTAATACTTGCTTTGTTCTATTCTCCCGATGATTCAAGATCTCTTCAATTCTTTCTTTCGGATTTTCGATCAAATCACCATGAGCAGGCAATATCACCTTGAGGTTTGGTAATGAATGAATATACTCAATAGATCTTATGTATTCTTTGATGTCACAATTAGGCGGTCCAAGCCAAGTAGTTATAGATTTCAAGATGTTATCTCCTGATAATAAAATGCCTTTCTCTTCATTGTATAATGAAACATGATCAATGGCATGACCATGTGTAGGGAATAATTTCCATTGTTCACCATTAATTTCAATAATAGAATCTTCTTCAATAATTTCATCAGGGTTGCTAATGTATGAAAGACCATAAATTCGTTTGTAGAAAAAACGAGTGAAAAGCATTTCAAGAAAATCTCTAAATTTACTTTTAAAACCTTTCTTTAAGATTAAATAATCCGTATAGCCATCAGCATTGAATGATTTCATGAAACTTTTCTTATCTTTAATAATATCAGCCATCCTTTTAGTAAGAAGTACTTTCACACCTGTCTTTTTTCTGATTTTCATTAGACCCGAAAAATGATCTGGATGACAATGGCTAGGAATTATTCGAGTAATTGAAAATACTTTATCTTTTAGTAAATGTTCATTTTCTATTTGCTCCAATTCTCTTAAAAAATGCTTGATTGCTTTTTTATTACCAAATCCAGCATCATAAACCAACCCATCTTCGCCAGCAATAATGTATATGTTTTCAGTGGGTTTTAAATTTCCAAAAGAACCCTTTTCTTTTATGAGGAATATTCCTTGATGTACTTCTTTCATGATCATTTAACTAAAGACAAATTAACTTTAATCTACTTTGGTAAATTGCCAATCATACCTAAATTTTATTAAAAATAGAAAAATGTCGTCTTTGGTGATCTTCTTTCTCCTAAGATATTCAAAATAATTTAAAACAGAAAAAATAGATAAAAATAAAAAAAAATATTTTATACTCTTCTTAAACCTTGATGGTCTATTTGAAGTATTTTATAGCCATTAAGATGTCATTCTTGGTTATCTTCTTGCGCTTTGCGTGTTTCGTGAGCTTTAATGCGGATTTTGTGATTGTTTCAGCTGATTGACTCATCCAATCAACTAATTCATTAACTGCATCTCGAGCTACGATTACTGCACCATTATGTTTCATGAGCCTTCTAATAGGGCTCCAGGATATATATTCTGCCATAATTTTTTCTCCACAATTTTAATTTTTAATAATTTTGTTGTTATATAATCAATGATCAAACATGTATTTAAAGATTTTGGTAATTTCAGAAAATTTGGGGGTAAATAAGTGAAAAGAATTTACGACAAAATTCCGATCCACATAAATGATCAATCTAGTGTAAGTTAGGGATTTTTAACTGAAATCTTAATTCTATCAAGATTTGAATCTGAATTAATAAAAAGTAGAAACAAATTATCCAAAAAACTGAATTATAAATAAATTTATGGAAATAGAGATTTTTTAATCAAAATCTGAAGTGTTGAAAAGAGAAATTTCGTACCGAGTAAACCAAAAAAATATTGGTTAATGTCCCTATTTTTAAGACTTAAATATTTAAACACAATAAAATTGTATAAGATCTTGGGGATTAATTAAGGGAACTATAGAAAATAACTTATAGAGCAATAAAATTAAGCATGAATTTAGTTCCATACAATTTGTGAGTTATTACATTTGAGACAAGTTATTGCAACTCCTTTTTTTGGTATATAGGATAATGGAGTTCCACAATATTTACATTCTAGATCATAAATTTGGTCGATTGATTCAATTGTCCCGTTAATTATCATGGCTGCTCCAAAAGCATTTAAAATTTTAGAGAGTAGAGAAATAAGGAGATGTGGATTTTTACCGACTGCGATCCATTCTACTTTGTTTTGGATTACTTGTCCAATTATTAGTATATCTTCCCCTGAAACTAGATCAATGCCAAAATACCAAGCGATTCGATTTTCTTCATTGCTCGTGATTAGTTGAAAGTTTTGATCTTGGATGGCTTGACATAAGCGTTTAAAATGGAAGTAGGGATCAAATTGACCCTCTACACCTATACCAATACTCTTAATAGCTCTTGTATTCTCTGTTGATTTGGAGAAGGGAGTGATATGGGAGCTTGGTACTATACTTCTTTCTATGGAAAGAGGAGTAAACAAGATTAGTATTGGTTTTGAATCCAATGCTCTGACAAAATCTTTATTATTTACAAAAGTTACATAAGATCTAATTTCTCCCTCACCATCAAGATCTAGTGGAGATAAAAATACATTGATTTGATGATGTGATTCTGGAGCGATTTCGTTAAATTGAATCCTTACCTGCTTATCTTCATCTTCTTCTAAGTTGATGGGATCTAATTTCATATTAGGAGGATCGCTCCTAACAAGATCTAGAAATTCTGGAAATCTAGTTTTAATTTTTACTTCTTTTATTGGCGCTTTACTTTGATTGGCGATTAATGAGGAATAACGATACATGCTTCCAAATGGTTTTAATTCATGGATTATTTTAATTTTATCTTCTTGATCTATTTGCTCAAGAGAGATGACATCTTTATGTAATCCTTTTGGGGCTGGTTCATCCCGAAATGATACAAGATCACTGATTTTATTAACTTCAGCTGGGTTTTTCTTGTCATTCATGTCATTTCTCGCTATTCAAGCTAACAATCGATTTTTATCGTTATAATATTGATATGAATGTTTTAGCTTTTAATTTTTTATTTTATATCATATTTTTTTATAAATGATCACTAATAATATTTGATGGAACTGGAAATTTTGAAAGATTTGCATGCAATGTTTGAAAGTAATACAATAAAACCAACTTTCAATCATGCTCATATCTTACTTTCTTTATTAATATTTGAAAATCATCCAAAAGGAATTGGTCGATATCGGTTAAAAGAAGAACTACTCATAGGTAAGGGGACAGCAAGATCATTAATCACGCGATTGAAGGATAAAGTTGATTTTATTAAAGTCTCGGGAGGAAAAGACCAAAATGGTCAGCCTAAAAATCGCTTAGGGCATATCTTGACAGAAAAGGGAATGAGATTTCTTGAAAGGGTTAAGATGAAAATACCCTTATTAATAAGGGGTGATTTAGAAGTATTAAAAGAAATTATTATTGAAGCAGAGAGGAATTACCCCTTTATATGTGTTGTTAAACAAGGAGAATCTAAAATCAAGTATGGCATGGAGCAACGTGATGCTGCAATTAAGGTTGATGGTTCAGGAGCTACTTGCCTTGTCTTTAATGGGGACCATTTTGTATTTCCTGCATCTACAAGTGTAAAAAATCAAGATCTGAAGGAGAAAACAAATAAAAATATTGAGGATTATTTTAAAAATCTAATCCCTTCAACGAACAGCACTTTAGAAAAAGGAGACGTGTTCATTATCGGTTTAGGAGATGAACCTAATAAAGCGAGATTAGCTTCTTTAAATGCTGCTTTAACATTGATTTGATGATTTAAAGAGATAAAAGCATGAAGATACAGAACGACATAAAATTGGTATTAAATCCCGAGATCTTTTTAAACCTAATAAAGTGCGTAGAGAATGCCTTTCCAAATGAGGCGTGTGGTTTAATTTTTGGAGATATTTTAGAAGTACCAAATGAACAACAAGAAGATGATTATTTTTACCATTATATTAGCAGAAAATTTCATTGTATTCCTCCTGATAAGAGTTCTTCGGTGTCATTTTTGATCGAAAATGAGGAACTTTTGCATGATATAATCAAAAAAGAAACACATGAAAGCCATAACAATAAAAAGATGAGACTTATCAGCGTTTTTCATTCTCATCCAAAAGGTACATTTCCTAGTTTTACTGATATGGATCAAATGAAATATCTGGATTATTTCAGTTCGATAAATCATGAATTTGGAAATAAAGCATTTAAAAATTTAATATGGGCTATCATGGATGCTATTAATCATGAGATTAATGGATTTATTTATTTTGAAAGGGAATTCCAGCAAGTGAAGATTTTAAGGAGAAAAAATTAAGATAAATTTTATTGAACTTGCGTATATCCGTTTTTATCAATCGTACAGATTTGAATTTTGTGCCCGGAAGCAGCATCTCTTTCTTTTGAACTTGATATAGCTGTCTTAATTAAGTCAATTCCTTGGGCTTTTGTAAGATTAGGCTTCCAATCTGCTTCCAAAACTCCAAGAGAAAACGGAGAACCGCTTCCAAATGACATGAATTTATCCTCCTCATAAAAAGTACCGAGTAAATCGATCCCATATAATACACCTTTATTCTCCTTCAAAGAGAAACCCCCAACTATCATCATTGCAAGGTAAAATGACCGGCCACTAAATAATATATTTCGGGTCACGTTGGCAATATATCTGGGTTCTGGTACTTTTTCGTCTTCTACTTCTTTTAACGTGGAATATGATTTTAATTGATTAACAATGTATTGGCAGTCTGCAACTCCACCAGAAATTGTAGCACACGTGAAATTATTTATTTGGAATAGTTTTTGAGCATTTTTCGTAGCTACTGTATACCCTGCTGTGGCTTGGCTTTCTGTTCCTACAACAACGGCATCTTTAACTATAATTCCAACCGTGGTTGTACCGGTTTTAATTACATTTTGCATGGTTTCTTCATCAATCTTTAGTTTCTTTGAAATTTTTTCCATCATCCCAAACAGACCTTTATCATGTAAATAGATGTCAATAATTAAGATAATAAATTAAGGTTCTCTATATTTATTTTTCTTTTAGAAATTATAAATAAATAGCTATTTCATTAATTTTCATTAAACAGCAAAATTTTAAAGATATCCCCCCTTTTTAATAATTATAATATTTTTAAGGTGTTTACAATCGCACGTTCGCAAGCACGTTCAAAACGCAAATTCACAGGAAAGAAATACAAGAGTTTTAGTAAAAAGAGGAAGAGAGAACTCGAAAGGCCTTCGATTGAGACTGTAATTGGAAAAGAAAAAAAGAAAAAACAGAGAATAATGGGAGGAAATCATAAACTCAAGTTATTCTCAACTTCATTTATTAATGTCACGGATTTAAAATCGAATAAAACCTCAAAAGTCAAGATCTTGAGATTTGATAGTAATGAATCTTCAAAGGTTTTAAATCGGCGCCATATTATTACCAAAGGAGCAATAGTGGAAACTGAACTCGGCAAAGCTAAGGTAACCAGTCGTCCAGGGCAACACGGTGTGATGAATGGAGTATTAATTTAATAAATAATCTCATTCTTTCTCTATTTGTCCAAGTTCATTATTCGGGTTTTATTAATTAATCTAAATTTTTGATCTATAATAGATCAAACCATCTAAGATGTTTTCAATGGGATATTCTTTTAGCTTTTGGATCGAAAGCCACCACAGGTCATTTTCCCATTCAAATTTATCACTCTCTATCATTTTTTTATGATCAAATATTGTGGAATCATCCATTACTACTGATAGTAAAAAAGTAACTGATATATCGTTCCAACCTGTCAAAATTGCTAATAGATTTTGATTTTTTCGATAATTCAGTAGAGCTTCTTCATAAACTTCTCTCATTAATGAAATTTTGGGAGGTGTAGTTAAATCTTCTTTTTCTAGCATTCCTCCTGGAAATGTTAATGCCCCCGGATAATATTCTTGAGCCAAAGCTCTTTCTCCTACTAAAATATAATCTTTTCTTGGAGAAAAAATTATACATTGAGTGCCTAACATTCCAATACCTTTATCAACGGGTATTTTATTTTTCGCCATGTACATGACATTTGAGAATTTTATCGTTCCCACATTCAATATCAATCTATCATTCTCAAACTTAAAATCATAGAGATATATTAAAGTTCCATCATAATCCTTTGGATATTTCTTGATATGATTATCCCAATATTCTTTTCTCTTCTCATCCAAACCTGATTTTAGCTTATACTCTGGATAATTTGTTGAACCCCAAGATATTAAATCAAGATTAAGAAGACCTTCCCAAATAATTTTAATTTCTCTCATTATCAATTATATTGCTATTTTTATTTGAGTCATGAGAATTAACAATAAAAATGCAAGGTTTATTCTTGGATTTTTATATTGCGAACGTTAGCTTTCTTTCCATCAATTATCTCTGTATTTTTGCTTTCACAATGTTTGCATTGAAATAATTGGAGTCCCGTCAAATGTGATTCATCACTAAGAGAAACAGTAGATGTTTTTCCACAATCTCTACATTTTATGTGTCCAGGGATAACTTCAATGATTAATTCTGCTCCTTCAGCTATCGACCCACTCGTCGCCATTTTAAAAGATTGTTTCAATAACTCCGGAACTATTAAGGTTAGTTCACCAATTTCGAGGTAAACTTCGGTGATTTTATCCGAATTATATTTTAATGCTGTAGCTTCAGCAACTTTAAAGATTTGATAAGCAAATGAAAATTCGTGCATGATTAATCATTATTTTTTTGATTGGTTTTTTTTTAGTTCTTTTGCGATTTCTATCAATACATTTGATTTCTTTTTCCCTTTTGTATCTACTACAATTCTTCCAGGATCATCCCACCACGTTCTAGGATACATATAATTAGTTTCTAATTGAGTATTATATCCTAATTTACGTGCTGATTTATGTAAATCTTTTACATTCACACGATCAATTGCATATTTTACCGGTACGCGCCTTCCTTGAGCTCGCGTTCTTTTGGCATCAAAATATTGTGGCCAAAAGATAATAAATGGTTTTCGAGCACGCATAAATTTTAACCTACGTTACTTAAATATAATATGAATAAAAACCCTTGAACTAATTTAAAAATTATTAGAATGATTAATAAGATAATTAAAAATAAATACAATTTAGAATTTCATAAAACACCACCGTTATAATATAAGATAAATTGGTTTAAAATGAATTATCTTAACCCCTTTTTCTACATCTATTGGGAGGGTGGTCTAGCTTGGTATGATACAATAGCTTAAGCATCTTGAGCCTTGTTAAATCGGCTGGGGGCCGAGTGGTCGAGGGTTCGAATCCCTCCCCTCCCATTTAATGATTATTGTTAACTACTTTCAATTTTTTGTAAAATGAAATTGAATTCCAATATTTTCGATGGTAGTATAATTATTTATATTTGAATGAGCTATTTTTATATGATATTTACTAAGAAAAGAGATTGATTCAACGTGAGCGAAACTCAAGAAGCAGATAAAGGAATGCGTGTAATGGCAGTTGTTGGTGGTTTTGTGGCCATCATAGAAGCAATAATGATGTTTATGGGTGCAGGTTTAATGCCTTATGGTTTTGGTATAATAGGAGCAGTTTTTTCAATAATATTTGCTATTATAGCTATTTCGTTAGGTATTAAGCCAACACATTATACGCCTTTCATTCTAGCACTAGCAGGTATACTTTTAATAGTATTTGCGAGCTTGATTGGAGGGGTTATTGTATTACTCGCTACATTTTTTGGTTTTATTAGTTAAATTAAATTCTTACATTTTTTTTATTTCATTTTTTTTACACTAACGAGAGAGCTATTATTATCGCCCCTATTATCTCAGATACATTACCTGCTCTTGAAGTATCAATTATAATCTTTTCCAAATCTAAATATATAGCACCATGAGCTTTTCCGCCTCCCAGATGTACTAATGTTCGATAAATTAGATTTCCTGAGATCCCATCTGGAGCAAAAATCAGATTTGATTGATTCTCTATCGCTTTTTCAATCAGAATCTCATCATGAAAAACTTGAATAGTAGAGTCTTTATTTTTAAAAAATGCCACTATCTTTTCGGCAACTTCAAGTGTTGAATCAACGATGTAATCACGTCCCATATCACCCTTTCTCCCTCCACTTAAGATGCTAATTTTTGGCTGTATTCCAATAAAATGGAAAAACTTTAACGCACTTTCGATGAAATCAACCTTACTTTGGTAATCCCTATATTCATCAATTCCTATAGGGGCAAAGAAAAACTGATATCCATTGAAGGTTTCCAGTAGGGCCAATCGATTCACTTTTTTTATTTTGAAAAGATTTTTTATATTTTCAAGGAATCTATTGGAACTTAAACTTCCCCGTATAGCAGCATCAATCAAACCATCTTTTAGATATTTCAGAATTTCATTTTCAGGTACATTACTCTTTATAAAATGAATCATAGTTTCATTTTTATCCAGTTTAATATTTTGAGAGATTTTATTAAAATTTTCATCACTCATAAACAGATATATAATAGTATCATGTTCCATTTGAAAATTTTTAATTGCAGATATAATTTTGAGGTTTTGATCTTTAGAATTCCCTAATCCAATCCCAATCTTTGCTTTCCTATTTGGTATCTTAGAGTTAAAATATTCCATAATAATACACTAATTTGGGAGTTTAGAATCCCATGTTATAAAGAATAAATACGAGTAAAATTGTCAGGGCATCATATAGACCATGCGTTACCATTACTGCAATTAAATTCTCTTTTCTCCAGTGATATAAAAGACCAAGTAACAATGATATCGCAATATAAGGAACGAAAGAAATAGAAAATGCGACTACAAATGATAGTGAAAATATTGGGTACACCAAGAAGATTGTTATTAAATGGATGAAAGTAAAGATTATAGCTGTTATTGTTATTCCCCATTTTACTCCTAAGCGCCTAATTAATCCTTTTTGCATAAAACCTCTAAATAAAATTTCTTCAGTTGTGCCAACTATCAATACCATTATTATCATTAATAATATTAAACTAAGAATATCAGAGGTGAGAAAAAAAACATCAATTTCAGAACCCGCACTTGTGATGTCCCTGATGATTTCTACGCCATAAATAAATTCAAGAATAATTTCCATAAAAGCTGAAACCAAGAAAACTAAAAGGATTCCAATAATAGAAAATATTATACCAATTATACTTTCCTTCCAGAAGTTAACTCCTTTAGTTGTAAAACCCATTAATGCGAACCTATTTTTTGGTGATGGATTTCTTAAATATTTCTTGACTACTATATATGGAAGAAAAATTAAAATGGAACGCAATTGGTCTGGTTAGAAAAACTCAAATGCTCAGAGACTACATATTAAAAGAGAAAAATAGCATACCTATTGACCATACAAGTAAACACGCTAAAAGACAAGGCTTTTTAGATGAATTGAACCATCTAATAGAACAAATTGAGAAAATTGAGAAAATTCTCATTCCTAAGCTCGAATCT
>JAGXNU010000040.1 GCA_019894815.1 Promethearchaeota archaeon | reverse complement strand
GCTTAGAACTCATCACATCTTTTTATAATGCAATAACTGGACTCAATTTAAAAAGTAATGAAATCAGACTAGCAGCTGAGAGATCATGGAATCTAATGAAACTGATGAATGTAAAAGAAGGTTTTTCTCGACAAGATGATGCATTCCCAAAAAATTGGTTCAAATCTTTAAAATATGGTGAAAATGAACTTGAATTTTACGATTTCTATGGAAATGTAAAAATTAATAGGGATATTGCTTACCAATTACTGGAAGATTATTATGATGAACGTGGTTGGGATAAAGAAAATGGGTTGCCATCTTCACATAAATTAAAAGAACTAGGTTTAACGAGATATATTACATAATATTGGATTTTGAATAAGAATGGATTTTTCTCCAAAAAAGATTTATGATGACTTCATTAATAATAAAGCAGAAAAGACTACTGTTATTGATCACCTAATATCAATAATTGAAGATAGTGAAATAATCCGAGTTAGATTCGAAGCTATTAAAATATTGGGACAAATTGGAGCATTTGAAGACCGAATTTATAATCTATTGGAAAATTTATTAATCTCAGATTCTCATGAAATTATTAGAAATGCAGCTGCAAGTGTTTTAAGAACAAATTTTCTAAGTAGAACTTATGAACCCATTAAATGGGCGTTTAACAATGAAGTTTCAATAACCCCTTTAATAACAATAACTTATACATTAGGTCAATTATTACATGTTGATGCCAGGTCATTACTGTTAGAGAGATTAAATAAAATTGATAATATTTCATTTAGAAAAGAAATGGATAAGCTAATAAGAAACAATCTTATTATAAATTATTCCAACATAGAGCTCTCGGAATTTTTGATAAATTTCTTTATTATTAAGGAGTTAGAAAGGAAATATGGTAATATCGATTATCAAATAAATGATTTATTAGTATCTGAACTAGATTTATCAGATACTAGCAGCCATGTATTTGGTTGGAATATTTTGAATAAATTCCCCGAATATCTTGTTCATCTAAAACATTTGAAGAAATTAGATTTGAAATTCAATCGATTGACTAGGATATCGGATTCAATAGGATCTCTGAAAAAATTAAAATATTTGGATTTAAGCTATAATAAAATAAATAACCTTCCAAATTCTATCGGTTCTTTAAAATCCTTGGAATACTTGAATCTTAAATATAATAAATTGAAAAATCTACCACATTCCATAAATAATCTAAAAAATCTTAAAACTTTAGATCTAAGATCAAACCGCTTAATTTCCTTACCAAAATCAATGAAATACTTATCAAAATTAGAATCTCTTGATCTTCATGGAAATATGCTTGAAACATTTCCTAAAAGTTTGAAAGGATTAAGATCATTAAATGTACTTGAATTAGGCCTAAATAAGATAATCCAATTGCCAAAGAGCATTAAATCTCTCAAATCACTTAAAAAATTAAGTTTAGCTGGAAATAAGCTGAATTACGTTCCAAATTGGTTTAAATCTCTAAAAAATTTAGAATTATTACAACTATATGATAATAATTTAACTGAATTACCTAAAAATATTGGAAACCTTCAGAACATTGAATCTATTACACTTTGGAATAACAGTTTAGCGTCATTACCTAATTCTTTTCAAAAATTAGTGAAATTAAAATCATTAAATTTAGCCTGGAATAAATTCAAAGAGATTCCTAAATGGATAGGTTCTCTGAAATCTCTTGAAATTCTAAATTTATGGGGAAATAAGCTGGTGGAAATTCCAGAATCTTTAGCTCAGCTTGAAAATCTAAAAATCTTGGATTTAAATTTTAATTCAATTGTTGAAATTCCTGATTTTTTAAAATCCTTAGAAAGAAAGGGATTAGTTGTCTACAAATAAATTGAAATATTTTGCATTTTTTAGCTATTTGATATTTGAAATAAAATTCTTTCTATAAACAATAAACAATAAATAAACAACAGTATGGGAATATGGGAATAAGCGCACCTAGTAAAATTTTAGAGAAATTTAGAGATAAACGTATAGACAAAAGATCCGCTCTAGAACAACTACTAGCATTGATTGAAAATAGTAGCTCATTTAAAATACGTCTAAAATGCATCAAAATACTTTCTGAAATCTGGAAACTAAATGAAAAGATAGCATCTTTATCAGAAAATATATTCAATGTCTTTGAAAACCTTTTAATTTCTGATTCTAATGATAGTATTAGAAATGCAGCTGCATTATTTTTAAGTTCTAATTTTAATGACAAAGCTTATAAACCAATGAAGTGGGCTCTTCACAATGATGATTCACAACTAGTGTTAGAAACAATTTTAAATTCCCTTATTAAGTTTTTATGTACTCTTAAAAAACAAGATTCTAAGTTAATAAAACCTTTTTTATTGCTAGAGCTCCAAGATATTGTTGATAGAGATTTTAAAATTAAAATTCAGATTTACTTTCAAGTATCTTCACAAAAAGATCCAATTACCGATTATATAACTATTTTAATGAATTATTTCGCATTAACATACTTAAAGAAGGTAATTTGGCGGTTAAAATATGAAATTGAAGATTGTAGAGTCACGCAGTTGGATTTTATCTTTAAAAACTTAGCCTCATTTCCTGAAGCTATAAAAAATCTGACTTCTCTAAAAAAATTAGTCTTTAGATATAATCAATTAACACATTTACCACATTGGATCGAAATTTTAAATGATTTAGAATATCTCAATCTAAATGTCAATAATATTAATCACTTACCAGATTCTTTCGGTCACTTAGGTTCTTTAAAGGAACTATATTTATGGAAAAATGAGTTATCTAATCTACCAGAATCTTTTTCTAATTTAAGTGAATTAGTAATCTTAAATCTTAGATTAAATAATATTACATCATTATCTGAATCTTTCGGAAAATTAATCAAACTTAAAGAGCTAAACCTCCATGATAACAAACTACTAACAATTCCAGTATCAATTTCTAATTTAAAATCTTTAGAAAATTTAAATTTGAGTTGGAATGAAATCACGACTCTTCCTGCTTCAATCGGATACCTACCCTTAATTAAAGATTTTGATTTAGAAAGAAATGAATTATGTGAACTTCCTGCTTCAATGGGTAATTTAAAGTCGTTAATTTCATTAAACCTTAAAGATAATAAATTAAAAACAATTCCAGAAACTTTCAGGTTTTTAAAAAACTTACGATACTTAAATTTATCACAAAACGAGCTTCAAATTTTACCAATTTCAATAATTTCTCTCACTAATTTAGAAGAACTTTATATAAGTGGAAATAAGTTTACAAAAACACCAGAATGTTTTGAGATATTAGAAGATAATGGTGTAAGGATTTTTCATTGAGTCGAATGTAATTGCTTAATTTCATCAGTAGTAGTGGCATCTTTAGGACCTTTTTCAGTTCGAATCCGTTGAAATACAGGAAATCTTAACGAATATCCTAAAGACGGAAACTTATCACTTATGGTAATTTCATCCCCAATGATTTCAATCACAACTTTTGGATGAAACCACTGGTCTGGAATATCTTCACAACTAACATTTTTTGGTTTTTTATCAACCTCATGTTGCTCCATTTCTTTTTTCAAGAATTCCATTATCTCATCAGTCCATCCAGACGCTACACGTGTAAATGCTTCAAATTTATCGGTTAATGGATCATACACAGCTCCAATATAAGTGCCATAGACGCCTTTTCTTCGCCCTCGCCCATGGAATGCCCCAATCAATGCCACATCAACAGAATCCTTTAATTTTCTCCCCTCTAACCCTTTCATTTTAATCCAGAGAAAGCCTCTATTTCCTGCTTGGTATACAGCATCTTCTTTAATTGATTTTGCGATTATGCCTTCATTTCCCTTCTTCCTCGCCTTTTGAAAGAACTCTAATAATTCCTCCGTCGAGTGAATCAATTTTGATTCCACTAGTTTAATTTCGTCTTTTTCATTGATGATTTCCTCTAATTTCTTTCTCCGTAAGGGAAATGGTTTGTCGATATATGATTCATTATCTAATAGTAGTATGTCAAATAAGAATAAACCTACAGGAATCTCTTTTGAAACATCTTTAACATCATATTTACGTCGTCGTCTACTGAGTACTTGAAATGGAAGCATTTTTTCGTAGAAAACATCCATTGCGACGACTTCTCCCTCTAAAATTGCGTTTTCTGTTTTAACGTTGTTCTTCACAAATTTACAGACATCAGGGTATTGATCCGAAATTTCTAATAATCTTCTTGAAAATAATTTTATTTTATTTCCACGTTTATGGATTTGAAGCCTTTCACCATCTAATTTATATTCTGCTTTGAATGGTGAACCCAATTTTTCTATGATTTCACCATATGGAACTCGAGATGCAAGCATGCTCTTTATAGGAATTCCATAACTTACTTTAACTTGTTTAATAGCATCCATGCCTTCTTCCACTAGCATCCTTGTGATATCTCCTAGATCTGGGTGGAGATTATATGCTTTTTCAATATATTCTCGATTAATTTTATCGCCTGTAATACCCAATGCTAATCCATCTAAGATCGTGAGGGTAGAAACACCAACTCTCAAAGTAGATGTAATAATACGTAATAGATATTTTGTTTCTAGGGCTGAACATTTTCTCATGAGCCCTCTAAGAATCCCCAATTTTTTATCATTAGAACCAGATCCTTCTGTTATAGACATTCTTTGAAGTGCCGAATATATTTCATGAATATCGAGAGAGACATTATTATTTAGCGAGTTTTCAGAGAAATCAAAAAGAGATTTTTGTTTTTTCTTCTTTGATAATATATATTCTGCTGTTACTCCGATATCTCCTTTTTTAATTAAGACTTCTTTTATCTTACTGCTTTCTACTCCTGAATGTAAGGATAAAGCTTCTATAATCATTTTTTCAGCAATCCCTATTTTTGGAGCTTGTTTAATATTTGAGACCAATTGCCCTTGTAATAAATAGGCAATTTTATCTAAATCATCAAATTCTCCAGATGTTTTTAAATTCTGGAAGAAATTTGATAAAATCTCGATCATTTCAAGCCGTTTATTTGTACTTTCTAATTTTGAAAAGAGTTCAGCTAAATCCTTGAATTTCAATTGTATCAACCTATCAATAAATTTTCGAAATTTAAATCATTAACAAAAAGTAAGAAAAAAAGAATTATAAAATTAAAGAATTAATTTAGAAAGAGAGACGAATTTCTTTTGGATTTCCAATTTTACTGTAGTCGAAATCCCTTTAAAAGAATCGGGTGAAAATGATATTTTTGCTCCTTCTGAAACCTTAAAAAGGCAAATTGGACCATCCATCATCTCCACAGAATAGCTACCGTCATTTTTTTTAGAAACCCAAATATCATCATAATGGTCCAAAATTCCAGCTACTACAAAACCTATTTTTGCTTGTAATGCTGGATCCATGGTTTGTTCTGATGTAGGTAACTTTTCTTCACTTGGTTTGGGTTTTGTTTTTTCTTCAGGGATATCATATTCGTTAGTAGGTTTAAAAGTAGGTGTTGTTGCTGGTGGAGGTATTTCTTTTACAATTGGTTCTGGTGACGTTTTCTCAACAGGTTTTATTGTGGGCTTCGTTTCTTTAACTACTGGTTTCTCTTCGATAGGCTTAGATATTAAAGGTTCACTTCCTGACATTTCAAAAGTTACGACATAATTTTCTAACTTTTTATTATCCCGATTTAGTACTATCTCTAATTTTCCATATATTTCATCGGTGGTTGGATCTCTACCAATTTTTCTCTGATCTATTTCCATAATGTTCTTGAGATCTCGACCTATGATACTTTTCCCAACAGTATATCCATGACCCTTGAGTGAATCTGCTTGTCTAAGGGCAGTTCTTCTGGCTACCAATCCTTGCCTAGATCCATGCCACAACCAAACAATCTGATTTGATTCATCCAATATAATAACAGATCTATTATCTGTCAAATTATCTTTGCTCCATTCAATCGGTTCGCTAACACCACCTTCAAGAACGTTAAACATTAGTGCGTACGATGTAATAACTATCTCAACTCTAACTGTAATTTCATTGTAATATATATAAAACAAATAGTTGTGATACTTTTAAAAATTGAGTTTTCGAAAAGGACAAAAATTAAAATTTAAGATTTCATTACACAAATAATACTCTTTTACAAGATTGTGAGAGAGTATTCTTCGATAAAAATAAGTAGGTTGATTATATGGAAATTGAGAATTTATTTAGAGAAACCTTAAAAAAATATGCCGCTTATGAACCCGTTGAACAAATAAATGAAGAAGGTTGGGTAATATTAAACACAAATGAAAATCCGTATCCTCCTATCTCAGATATACTAAAAGATATAAAAATTGCCATTGACGATTCTCAAAAATTACATAAATATCCCGATCCCTTAGCTCTTGAAGTAAGAAAAGCAATCCTTAATCAATTATTACGGGATAAAAACACTTTAACAAATCGAAATACGGTATTCATAGGAAATGGAACAGATGAAATTTTGGATACTATATTTAAAGTTTTCATTGATCCTGGAGATGAAGTTGTTATATTTTATCCGACTTATGGAATGTATAAAGTATTGGCTAACCTTTATAATGCTAAGATAAAAGAAATCAAATTAAATGAAGATTTTTCTATACCCGATGATATTTTTAATGCAAGTGGCAAATTAATCTTTATAAACTCTCCAAATGATCCCAATGGTCAATCCTTTGATAATGAGATTATTGAAAAAATATGTAATTCCTTTTCTGGTATCGTCGTAGTCGACGAAGCTTATGCTGATTTTGGTGAAAAATCTTGTCTTTCACTTCTAAAGAAAGTTGATAATCTGATTGTTTGTCGATCTTTCTCAAAAAGTTTTTCCCTAGCTTCTTTGAGAATTGGTTATGCATTAGCTGATGCTAGAATTATTAAAGAAATGAACCGTGTTAAACTCCCGTTTAATACTAATTATGTTGCACAAATTGCTGCTCTTTCTTGTATTAAACATCGAAATAAAGTATATGAACAAAATAAAAAAATCTTATCAGAAAGAAGTAGATTAACAGATGAATTATCAAGATATAGTGGAATAAGCGTATTACCTTCTGATGCTAATTTTATATTTATTAAGTTTGAGGATCAATCAAAAACTCTCAAATTTTTATGGGATTTGAAGGAAATAAAGATTTTAGTAAAACATTTCAGTAAGCCTAATCTTTATAACTATTTAAGAATAACAATTAGTACCAGAGAGAATAATGATAAATTTTTAACGGCATTTCAAGATATTGCTAAGAAGTATCTGTGATTTTCACTAATATTAAAAAGAAAATATTTATTATTTATGATAATATTTATTATTCGATTATAAGTATACATAATTAATCTAGTGGGGTTGAATCGCCATTCCTAATACATTATTTGGGGTTCCAAAAGATAAAATTGAGTGTCAGAATTGTGGGTATATTGTTATTAAACCATATCCTATCGATAAACTCTGCCCCAAGTGTAATAGGTTTTTACCCGGATTATATGAATATGTAGATGAAAGGAATGTAAAAAATATAAAACCTCAACCTAAAACGTTTGAAAAGAAAACCACTGTAGCGTCAGAACGATTTCAAGGTAAAGTACGTGTTAAGCCCGAAGAAAAGAAATTCTCATTCAAAGATGAAAGAATTCCTCTTAAAGGAGATGTCGAATATTTAAAATTATGTGGGATAACCTCCACAGAGAGAATAAAACTCTTTTGTAGTAATGAGAAATTCGAATATTTATTAGAGCTAACTAATAATCTTGATAATATCGCAACTAGCATATTGGGAGGAGAATTAGATCAGATGCTTCTCATTACAAATAGTGAAGAAGATAAATGTCAATTCTACGTAAAGAATGAAATAATCTACATCATTTATGGTAAATTTCCAGATAAAAAAGGTAAGTATTTTCTCGAACAAATGTCAAATTTCTATGGAGAATTAGTAAGGGGCAAGGATATAAATAATCTAGACATATTGGAAAAAGACGAAATAGATCGAAAGTTTGAAGCGCAAATACGGGCTATAATCAACAAGTATATCCAATTACAGGATGTTTTTTCAGATCAAGAAATCCCTTTTATAGAAGATACGCTCCGTATTGACTACCTGGGATTATCCTCAATGTCCATAGGAGTAATATCGTTACTTTTAGGACCAGAGCTCGGTGTTAAATTTCCTGGAGAAACTGAAAGCCCTGAAGAAGAAAAAGAAATGATTGAGTCCTTATTGACAGCAAAAATCGAAGCTATTGCTGCAAACACCTTAGGTAATACTGGAGCGTACCCTCGTTGGATTGCTGTAAAATTAGGATTTCAAAATTATAGATTTTTAACATTTAAGAAATATAAAAACGATTATTTCCTCTACTTATTATCTGAAGGTAATCTGGAGAAATTAGATATAGTAGAAGATTATCTGGATCCTTATATTGAACATGTTGTTGATAAAACTTTCTCCGGCACGTTAAAACCTTTTAATAGGCTAAAAAACACTCTAGCTGAATTGTTAAGTACTAAGCGTTTTTTTCAGTAATATGATACTCTTAATGAATATTAAATTTTATATTATAATTCTCCTTCAATTATATAGAAAATTACTAAATTCATAACGAAAGTAAATTTTTTGTCATGGTTTTCACTCCATCAAAGATATTCGAGCAGTATATTCAAAATCTTTTGGATAAACGCACAACAACTGAATTATTGACTATAATTATTGATAATTCTGACGAAGAATCATTAAGAGTTTCTGCCTTAATATATTATGAAAAGTTAGGATTAAATGATTCATTTTTTGAGATATTGGAACAATTGGTAATTTCAGATTCAGACCAAACGATTAGATTATTTGCGATAGATATGATTCGGGAAAATTTTTTACATAAGGCGTTTCCATTAATTAATTGGGCAATTCAACATGAAAACGCTTATCCTTGTCAAGTTTCATTAATAAAAACTTTAAAAGAAATTCAAGAAGATGATGTTAAACATTCCCTTATCAAATACTTATATCACCTTTCAAATGAATCTAATCTAATGAAAATTGGAGAAAGTTATTCTAAGCATAAATATAAGATGGTAATTAAACAACTCTTGAAGAAAGAATTATTAAACTTAACACAAAACCAACTAGCAGACATAATATTAAATTACTTAACAATTCTAGAGCTCTCCCTTTCTTATCAATACTTATCATATGAAATTAATGAAGAATTAGGAGTAGTAACTGAATTAAATCTATCAGATTTAGAACTTGAGACGAAAGGATTACCTTATGGATGGAAATATAACATAGAATCAATAGAAGAAATCACCGGACTGATAAATCTAACGCGTTTAATAAAACTTGACTTATCAAATAACAACATTAGAACTATCAAGGATTTAATGCAAATGAAACATTTAGAGGAATTAAACTTGTCCAATAATAAAATAAGTAATGATATCGAGATAGAATACTTGAATAATATTTGCTCCCTTCAATTAATAGACCTACATGATAACGCAATCGCAGAGAAAGTCACCAAATCAGATTTTAAACCTAAAGTCAAAGTGATATTAAAAACATATTTACAGGAACTTGAAGAACGTTTCGAAAAACAAATACTTCAAAGCTAGATAAAAAAGAAAAAAGAATAATTATTCTATTAATTGAGTTTTTCCACTACCCCAAACTCCAAGGGCTTTTCCTAATTCTTCATGTTCTTTTGCTACTTTCTTGATATCCAAACCTTGCATGACTGCGTCGATTGCTTGTCTAAAAGCTTTAGCTCCGGAGATTGGACCATCTGGATGGCTGTGAATTCCTCCTCCGCTTCCAATAAGAATATCAGTGCCCGCCTCCTTTATGCATTTTTCTACCATGCCGGGAGTAATCCCTCCAGAAGGCATTGGTAAAGTTGGTTTTATATGTTGCAATGGGAATCTTAGCGCTTTTAAGTTTTGTTCATAACGTTCATCTAAAATCTCTGCTTTACCATATGGAGCAGGGATAACAACTGAATCCGCTCCACAAATCCTTGGAAATTTCGCAAGAACCAGCATGCTCGTTAATCCAGTCCACGGCCCGCCTATATAAGCTCCAGCAAAATCCATATGCCCTAATACAGGGACTTTAATAGAAGGATCTTTGCAAACTGCTCTTAATGCTTCAAAACCAGCGGTTAGATAATTAATCATCAAGGCATTTGCCCCCAACTCAATCATCTTATCAGCATATTCAAACATCTCTGGTAATTGGCTCGTGATATTTATCGTATAAAGTGTTTTTTCACCTTTCTCTGAATCAGCTCTATCAATGCTTTCCATTACAGCGGTAATTCTATCTTCCAGTCTATTAAAAGAAGGATTAGAGATTAACTCATCATCTTTTACAACATCGCATCCTCCTACAGCAGCTTGATATACTAAATCAGCAGCAACTTCGCATGTATGACCTGTACAAGGTTTAACCATGTTATTCAACAATGGTCTTTCGGGGACTTTCAGGAGTTTTCTAAGTCCATCTATACCAAACTTAGGTCCTTTAAAGTCTTCTAAATAAGCTTTTGGAAATGCTAAATCCACAAGTTTTAATCCGTGGGTAATACTGATATTTCCAATTACAGATGTTAGAAGCATGGGGATTCCGTCTCCTTTTATATTGATAATTGGAAATCCAATTTGAACAAAATATAATCTTTCTTTCATTTGGTCTTTTGGGGGTAAAACGTATTCATAAGTTGGAATTTCATATACACCAAGCACTCTAGCAACATGATTTTTTCTTATTTCTTCAGTTTCTGCAGGGACTCTTACCCAAGTACCAGTTGATTGTTCAATAGCAGCAAATCGCGCTAGATAATTAACATTCATTCCCCTTGGTCTTTTAATGACATAACTAGCAATTATATATTTTTCCAAATCAATCCCATCAAGCCCGATCGCTTCTGGTGTGTCCAAATATTTTTCGCAACTTTTTTCCATAATTTTCACAAAATTTTTTTTAATTTCAAGAATGATTTACAATTTATAAATTTCGCGATTAAGAGAAAATTTTTTCTAATTTTAGACAAACTTAAATCCTTTTGATTATAACCTTCATATATAGAATTTTTAGTTGAATTAAGTTATGACAGAAAAACAAAACACTTTTTTTGATTATGCTTCATATCATACAATTTCAGATTTTGCTGATTTATCTATAACGGATATCATTACACTTCAATTTCTCGTGCGATATTCCAATCCTGTTGTAAGACACACTTTATTTAATGAAGTCAAGCAGTTTATTAAATTTAAAGAAAGAATTATCGATGTTAGAGAAAATAATATATTATCTCAAGCTTCAGATAAATTCTATAATTTCGTTAATTTATCAAAAAAATTATCTACTGGTAGTTTTTACTATAGTTTGGATAAGTTAGAAAAGAGGGGATTGCTAACTTCCAATGGTAAAACTGGAAAAGTTTCGATAAATCCAACTCAATTTACGAATTATATCCCCAAATTATTGTTAAAATTCCTTATAAACAATAATATAATGGACTCAAATGAATATCGAGGTAATTTTTTCAAAAAAATTTTAACGAAAATTGAAATCAGTCATTTTGATAGAATACTATCCATATGGTTATCAGAATACGTTCCATTATCTATAGCAAATCTGCTATCTGATTTTACAAAAGAAATGTATATTCTCTCAAAAAATGAAATAAATAAATCTAAAAATTATAGAAATACTGATAAATATCGATATACTGAAATTATTGGAGGGCTTTTTCGTGAACGTGAGGATTTTTTTGATGCAAGTTTTATTCCAGTATATAAGAAGAATCCTAAATTTTTTAACATGACACGAACTAAAATATTGAATGAAGTAATTAGAGTTACTAAGCCTTCTGGACATATAATTTTAGCATCAATCGCAGATATAAAAATAACTGAGAATCTCTTTATAAATGAGTTAATTAAACTTTATAAAGCGGCATTTAATAATCGAACATTTACAGATGAAGAATTATTTGCGGATATGAGTGATGTAGGTCTAATCGATATCGATATTTTTGAACATCAAGGGTTATTAATTGGAATCGCAAAAATCCCGTCTTAAATTTTTAGTTCTATATTAAAATAAAGTAAATAAAAAAAAATAAATGAAAAATTAATCTTTCACTTTTGGTGCAGATTTAATAGCAATGTACGTATCTTCGAGTACATTAAGGTATTCAACCAAGACTTGTTCGGCTTTGGATTTTCTCTCGTACTCCGACTTGATAATGTTCAGCAAGTATTTTGGAAATATCAAATCAAGATGGAAATCAGATAAGAGCGCATAATATTCATTGTTCATCTCATCTTGAAATACTTGTATCATCTGACCCTCCCAGAGCATTTTCAGCACTTCATCAACGTCCTCAACTCCTTTCTTCTTGAGTTTTTCAAGATCGTTTTTGG
>JAGXNU010000003.1:31345-31686 GCA_019894815.1 Promethearchaeota archaeon | reverse complement strand
GTGATAGCGGAGCACCATTGGAATACCGACTTTCTCTCCTGAAACCACTAACGGCACCAAAAGTGTCGGACACCCGCAAGTGGGCAGTTTGGCTGGGGCGGCTCTCTCTAGAAAAAATATCTAGAGAAACCAATGGTCAGCTCAAGCGGGTCAGGAATCCGCTGAAGAGTTTAAGAGCAAAAGCTGGCCTGACTGGATCTTGATTACCAAGAGATCCTGAGGCTAACGCCTGGTCTAGCGATCCTTAATTGGTCTCGTGTGGACGATTGAGGTGATAGAAAAATTACCCCGGGGGTAACAGAGTTGTCACGAGTAAGAGTTCCTATCGACCTCGTGGCTTG
>JAGXNU010000003.1:0-31335 GCA_019894815.1 Promethearchaeota archaeon | reverse complement strand
CTGCCAAGGGTGGGGCTGTACGCCCATTAAAAGGGAACGTGAGCTGGGTTTAGACCGTCGTGAGACAGGTCGGATTCTATCTACCAGGTATGTTGGATGACTGAGGGAAAGGGAAAATCAGTACGAGAGGAACATTTTGCCGGCGCCTCTGGTGTACCGGTTGTTCGACAGAGCATTGCCGGGCAGCTACGCGCCAACGGATAAGTGCTGAAAGCATCTAAGCACGAAGCTGATCCCGAAAATAGTCATCCCATCTTAATTTATAGCGAGCGTGAAGCTCGCGGTGTATTTACGTCGTCTTTGTTGGTAAGGTTTTCCTGTGAAGACTAGAAGCCAACAAGATAAAGGTATTCGAGTAATCGAGACATTTATAAGACATGATGTTAATGGATTGCGAGTTTTCATGACGAGAGTGGGGCGCGGTGACGCGAACCATGTAATTGAGACGAGCGCACCCGTAGAAGACGGGGTTGGTGAGATGGGGGTGTACGTAGGGAGCTTTAGGGCGACCTATTCAGCCCGCCATTCTCAACAGCGCGAGCGTGTGGCAAACGAAAAAGGAGCTCGAGATTCAGGCTCAGAGTGTTGAGATTGAGATTTTAAAAGTAATAAGGTTACAAAAACGGAGTGAATTACATATTTAGGCTTGAGGGGGGAGTGCGTTCCTGTGGGATTCTCCATTTTTTCTGATTTTAACTAAAAATTAATCAGTCACTTAGATAATTTTTTTGTAGTGGTCTAAATATATTATATTAAATCATATGTTGCGATGGTATTGGTAACGCAAATAAATTATTTATGCTAATAACACATATAAGAGTGAAGCAAATGAAAAAAATGGTCGCAATATTATCAGTTTTAGGAATTCTTGCATTTGGGCTTTCAATGCTTTCTGGAGCATACGCAAATTGGTTTCCTCCAAGTGGCGGTATGCCTTAAAAGTGATTACCTTTCTGCAAGAATATGAAAGTGTCTAAGCAGAATTGCAAGAATTTTCTTTCTTTGAACGAAAGTCTGCAGAACAAGAAGAAAATTAAAATATAATAATAAATAGAAAATGCCGTTTAATTTTCAAAAACATATTGCAGTTTGTTTATTTCTCGATTATCTTTCATTTTGACAAATAATTTCAGTATTTTACTCTCTCTTATGTCTAAATTTAATGACTGCAGAAAATCGGGATGTCGGAAATTCCCATCTGTTTTGTTTATATTTGTAGTAGCTGTCATTCTAAATTTCATAGATAATTAAAGTTTATTAATTTATAATTTCAATTATTAATCTATTGATATTTTGCTCTTTAATTTGATATTTTCGATCTTCCAAGCCCCAAACCCTTGAATCATAAAACAAACCAAGAAAGAATATTGTGATATTTTTTGCATTGTAGCTTGAAAAATAAGCGTTTCTGTAGAAATCGATTTAGGGATTGTCATTAAAATAATTGAATATATAATCCCAAATATTAAAAGGATAATATAGACAATTGCGTAGATGTTAGGATAATTATTATTATATAATATTGCTATGGCGTATAATAGCAATACCAGACTCCCCATAATGTTAAAAATATTTGCAAAAAGTAAATGTAATTCACCAAAAACATCCCAAGGTGTGAGAATTGTACCTATAAGAGAACTTATTGATATCAAACCCACTCCAGTAGCAATTATAATAATGTTGAATTGTTTTTTTTCCCCTTTGAAAAAGTCTGGTAAGGCGAATGTGAATGGTATGAAAGATATTGAAAAAATCATTGCGGTTATTGTAAAAATTATAAAAGCGATAGTATTAGGTTGTCCTGAAAGAGCCATAATACGTCCCAAATCACTAAATAAATTTCCCCAAAAATCATATCCTGTACTTAAAGGATCTGCTAAGGTTCCTCCAGCGTAAAAAAGCATCGCAATTAATGTAAAGATAATGTATTGCATAATTCCAAAAATAATAAAGAGGAAAGATTTTTGTCTCCAATTCTTTATTTGCATTTTATATATTTCACCTCTAAATTTTAAATAGCATATTTGGGTTTTCTTATGAATCCAATAAACATCAAGAAATTAACGAATATATCAACACCTTCAATTATGAAGAAGATTGAAGGATTATCCAGCGCATAAACTGACATGATTGATCTAAAGATATTACTTACAACAAACGCAAAGAAGGCAATTCCAATTATTAAACCATTCGCTTGAGAAAGATGTTCATTTTTATACATGAATAAGAACATGATTGCGAGAAGGATATATATTAAAATGGTGAAGAAAGGAAGAACTGTAATAAGAGATGAAATATTCGTAGCCACTATTATAATTATGGAGAAAACAGCTGCAAAAATGAAAAGAATCCAAGATCTTATCTTATTAAATCGAGATTCACTCATTTCCTTTATATATGCCCTTGCAATTGCCATAATTGCTTGAAGTCCGATATACAATACTGGCAATAGGTTAAAGATGATCAGGAAAAATCTAATTTTAAGAAATACTAATAAAAAAGCATCATCGTGAAGTTCGCTTACTAAAAGTAAGTTATAATGCAAATCAAATATTTTTCCACAAGTTAGAATCATAAAAAACAACGCAAACAAGAAATACGCATCTGAAGTGTAGATTGCCTCTTGTTTAAACCATTTGATGAATAATAATAAGCTCATTATTCCCAATACAACCATTCTAATTAAGCTAGCAATAACCGATAGCATGGTATTAGGTAATTGTGTTAATGAATAACTTATTGTAGACCAGAAGATCATATATAAAAATGAAAAAATCGTTCCAATAATAACCACGCTTCCAATTAGGTACCATCTATACTTAATCTTTTTAGCATCCATTTTTTTTAACTCCTTTATTTTTTAGATAATCTCATCAAAAAAATGATTTTATCACACTTTAATAATAAATCTTCTATAAAAAACCCTCGAAAAATAATATCGTTGAATTATCTTTGATTAATGCGGAATTAAAAAACCAGTTATTACAATAACAAAAATCTTATTCATAGTGTATACATTGATTAAATATTACATCTTGTAGTTTTCTAAAATGATAATTTAAAAAATATGAAATTTCAATTTAGAGTGATATTAAATGGTTTACTTCATAATAAATGGATTAGGATTTAATTGTCGAAATGACAAAAGAACTTGCGCTAATAAGGATATTTCCTGTAGAATATGTATTATTAATAAATTAAAGGAAATGGGATTTGAAATAACCACTAATTTAAAAATATTAAGAATCATATCTGATGATAAACGTCAAGAAATGGAAAGAGATTCTATCTGGCAAAAATTTCTCGATGTACTAAATATTAAATATGTCCTAATTATGGATAATGAATCCGGATTATCATTATTGAATTATCCCGTATCAAGTGCAGAAATTGATGCTAGTTTACTAAGTGGATTTATTCAAGCAAACATCACGTTCTCAGAATCAAGCGAAGTATCGGGAAATATGCCTGAGTCCATTATAGAACATCATTTTTTTGAATTTCAATATAAGGATTTCAATATTTTACTAAAAAATGGAGAATTCATACGAATTTGTTTTATTCTCGATCATAAGGCTTCTCTACACATGAAATCAAATGTAGATCAGTTTTTAGATATCTTTGAAGATACATTTAATGATAATTTTATAGCACTACGAGAGACAGGTTTATTTAATGATGAAGGAATGAATGATTATATTATCGATTCATTTAACATCGATTTAGTATTCCCCATGACATTAACCTACGCTATTCCTCCTGAGTTATTAGATCAAATTAATGAAAATCGGGTACAAAAAGCAATATATGAATTAGCGAAGGAAGCGCTAAGCGATAAATCATTCTTTTATATTAACACTCTCTTAAATAAAGTCAAAAAAATTGTCCACATTCAACTAAATGTTGTTTTATATGAAATATATCAATTATTAGAAAAAAAAATCATTGTAACAATGCCATTAGAAGCCATATTAAGCAATTTAGAAAATAAACAAGATACCTCACAGAAACGAGAGATTAAAATACAACCCTTATCTTCAATGATTATTAATGACGAGGATTTGGTTAAATTAAAAAGTAAAATTCAAAATTTGGATGAATCGGCAGGAAAAGAGATTATTAAAGAAATAATGAAGAAAGGTAAATCTGCTGAACATTATCAAAGTGCTGAAAAAGAATATAAAAAAGCCGTGCTTCTATCAAGAGAATTCAAATTTAAAGAGGAAGAAAAAAGAGCTTCCCGCCTTCTATTTAAATCCGAAAAGAAAATGAAAGAAATAGAACTTGAATTTTCTATTGAAACGGGAGATAAGTCTGAGAAAAATAAGGATTATATTAAAGCTATTCACAACTACCAAAATGCCATTAAAATTATGGAAGAAAATTTGATTTATAGTGTTTCTGATCCTCGAATCAAAAAATTAAAGCGAAAAATCCTCAAATTGAGAGAAGAGATTTAAAACTTAATGTTTCCCTTCTGGCTTAAGAACGTCAATATAAATATTTTTAATAAATCTCATGTATATTATGATCAAAAGTAAATTCAAACGATATGATAATTATGCCCAAGTTAGAAAAAAGTATAGAAATTAACACTTCAGTACAAAAGGTATATGAAATTCTAAATGATTATTTAAGTCTTCCAGTATGGAATATTGTGGTGACCAAATGCGAACAAACAGAACCCAATAAATATTTATTAAAAACTAATGTAGGAGATGTTATCAATACTGAAATTGAAAATATCCCCGAAGAAAGGATGACCTCAACACAAGAAGGAAGTCCAATGCAAAAAATAGGATACATTTTCTCTCCCAAGGGAGATAGTGTAGTTGTAACACTTTGGACAGAATTTGAGTTAGAAGATCAACGATTTGTTCTTGATATGGCAGGCGATTTATTTTTAAAAAGCCTTAAAGTATATATGGATTTTTTAAGCTCTGGTGGAAATCCTAAAGATTACAAGAAGTCTTTTAGCAAAATTAACAAAGCTTAATATATCAATCTTAAGAAATATCTTTTGTTTTATACTTATTAGTCCATAAAGCAGATTTTTATGTGTAGACTATCATTTTCAATAATGAGAATGAAAATTTTTTATTTTGTTCTTATATTACAGAAATCAAATTTAATTATGTGTTTTTAAATCATAAATTAGATAAAATTAGTTATGAATGAGTTGCCTCAAATAAGAAAGAATGTGAAAGTCATTGTGACCGGAGGAGGGGGAGTTGGAAAAACATCCTTCCTAAATCGCTTAGTTTATGATAATTTCGATGTGAAAAGCGAACTGACAAGGGGTATCGATTTCTTTTCCAAAAGCATGAAAGTTAATGGAAGTGATATTAATTTCGTATTATGGGATTTTGCAGGTCAACGGCAATTTAGGAGATTAATTGATGATTTTGTTGATGGTTCTGTAGCCGTATTTATCTTATTTGATTTAACACGTATTTCAAGCCTTGAGAATGTTGAAGAATGGTTAGAAAGACTAAAGGAATTTAATACCATGCCAACACTAATCTTAGGAACAAAATATGACCTTGTAGATAATAATATGATTATTGATAATTATCTTAATAATATTATAGAAAGTAGTATCATACATATCAATTACTTAAAAATTTCATCAAAAACGGGGTATAATGTAAAAGAGGCTTTTGATATTTTAATAAATAGACTCTCTTATCTGCAGAAATAAGCTAAGTGGTAATTAGTTTTAAAGTAGTTTTTAAGGAACTAACCATTATGATCTTCATGATTCCTGCTTGGTTGAGTTTTCTAATTGTTCTTACATTAATATTAATTCTTTCAAAAAAAGAATTAGGAGTGGTTTTAATCCTCGGATCAATACTACTTGGATTACTTACTAACGTAGATTTGATTAAATCCAGTTTAAACGTTTTTTTCGAATTGTCTACTATATTACTTGCCTTATCTGTTACTCTCATAGCACTTTTAGGGGGAATTATGGAAGAATCTGGATTAATTTTAGAACTCATCAAAAAATTACGTGTTTCGAATAAACTTTCATTAATGTTAAGCCCAGCCATATTTGGACTCCTACCCGTTGCTGGAGGTGCTCTAATGTCCGCTCCAATTGTGGATCAAATAGATCCAAACCTTTCTCCATATAAAAAAGTGAGCATTAATGTATGGTATCGACATGTGTTACTCTTAATTTACCCGTTATCTTCTGCAATATTAGTTGCTAGCTCTCTATCAAGATTGGCTCTCTATAGTATAATTATATCACTAATTATTCCCTTTTTTGGGATGATTGTAATTGGATATATTACGCTATTAAGGTCGATTACATCAAGAAACACAAATTTAGAGAGAAACCTTAAAGTTGTTTTATACAATATCCTTCCTATTATTGTTGCTCCTGTAGTTGATTTCTTAGGTAGATTATTCTTTCCATTAATTTTACCCGAATTCTTTCTGTTAATTGGTCTTTGCACTAGTATTGGTGTTGCTTTACAAATTTCTCACACACCATACTCTTCAATTTTTAAAATTGTGAAAAAAATGAAAGTCTGGAGATTTCCTCTATTAATAATTGCGATGTTCTTGTTTTTGGATGTTTTTATTAGTTCTAGTATTCCTGAGGACTTAGGAAGTTTAAACCTTTCCTTTGAATTATTCATCCTTATTGGCTTTTTTTTAGGATTTGCCACAGGCAGAGTGCAATTACCAATTTCTATATTAATTCCAATTTATCTAACTCAAAACTTATTATTTGTTATGCCTTTATTTAATTTTACCTTTATGTACGTAGCTATTTTTTTAGGTTATTTAATAACACCACTCCATCCGTGTCTCGCATATAGTATTAACTATTTTAAAACAGATTTTAAAAAATCATTTAAAATCCTTTCAATTCCAACTTTTATGAGTTTAGGGGTTCTTTATGCTGCTTATTTCATCATAATGTTGATTATATGAATGTTAGAAAGAAAGAGAAAATCTATACTTTTACAATCCAGCCAAATTCATCCTCAATATCCATTCGTTGAATCCCTGTTAATAGTTCATATAGTTTCCTAGTCGTTTCTCCGGGTTCCCCATCGCTGAATATTCTCTTTTTATCTTCTAATACAACAGATTTAATTGGAGTAATAACAGCAGCGGTTCCAGCACAAAAAGTCTCGGTACAAGACTCTTCAAAAATTTCTTTATAAGATATCTCTCTCTCTTCTGTCAGCATTCCTAATTTCTTATCACCTAATTCTAATATCGATTTTCTTGTGATTCCGGGTAAAATTGTCCCTGAAGTTTTAGGTGTGATTAATGCTCCATCAATTACAGCAAAAAAGTTAGCTGTTCCAACTTCTTCGATATATTCTCTGTTTACTGCATCTAAAAATATAACCTGTGAAAAACCCCTAGATTTAGTTTCTTTAACGGGTAACATTGATCCAGCATAGTTAGAACAAGTTTTTGCTGAACCTGTTCCACCTGGAGCCGCTCTAGTGTAAATTGTGGACATTTCTAAATCAATACCTCTAAAACCTTCGGGAAAGTACGGTCCAACAGGAACGGTGTAGATGATAAGTTTGTATTCTAGTGCGGGTTTAACTCCTAATATAGGACCATTCCCAATCATCAAGGGTCGTATATAAAGTGCACCTCCACTATCATAAGGTGGTATGAAATCCTCATTAGCCTTTACAACTTGTTTGAGGGCTTTAATAAATAAATCAATATCATAATTGGGCATTAGCATTCGACTCGCACTTTTATTCAATCGCCTTGCATTTTCTTCTGGTCGAAAAAGTGTGATATCTCCATCTTTTGTTCTGAGAGCCTTCATGCCTTCAAAAATACCTTGACCGTAGTTTAAAACACATGCAGCGGGTGAGATCTCAAAGTTTGAGAATGGAACTAATTGTCCGTCACTCCATTCACCATCTTTATGGTCTGCTACATACATCGTTTTGGTTTCTATAAAGTTGAAACCAAGTGAGTAAAAATCAATTTCTTTTGGATCCATATTTTATTCAAATCCTAACTTTCTTTCAGAATATTTAAGGATTTGTTTCTTAAAAAATTTTTTTGAATTATCCGAAAAATTGAATAAAACAAATTAGATATTGAAAACCACTGAAAATAAATAAGAATAAATATCAGAAATAAGATTTATAATTTAAATTTTTAAATTAATCCTTGTTCTTGAAGATGTCAGATAAAAAGCAAAAATATAAAGAGTGCAAATTAGTAATTGCTGGGTTGGATAATGCCGGAAAAAGTAGTGCGTTAATCGCTTTACGTCAGAAATATAACTTTTATGAACGAGTAAAAAATTTAAAACCAACAATAAAAATAGATTATAGTTCTTTTAAATTCCTGGAAACCTATAGAATTAACATATGGGATATGGGCGGACAGAAAAAATTTAGAAAGATCTACGTTAGTAATCCTATATATTTTTCGGAGACTGATTATCTCTACTTTCTCATTGATATACAAGATGAGCTAAAGTTTGATGAAGTCATGCAATATTTACATGATGTTTTAAACATCTATCGAGGAATGGACTACAAGAACGATGTTGTGGTATGTTTTAATAAACACGATCCGAAATTTAAAAATGATGCAGATTTTAAAGATCGTGCTATTATGTTAGAAAATTTAATCACATCTCAGAATCAAGATATGAAATTCAAATTCTTTCACACTTCATATTATGATATTTCTTCCATATCAAAGGCAATATCCTATTCTCTAAATAAATTGCTAAATTTGGAACAAATTAGTAAGGAATTAAAACTCCTTGTTAATAAGTTTGAATGTAATCATGCAATAATTTATACAGAATCAGGGATTGTAATTGCAGATCATTATAAAGAAACCATGGATACAAGGGCATTTGAAGAGATTATTAGTACTAAAATCAACGATGATCTAGAGTTTTTTCAGAGACTTAAGGATGATAATGTGAATATTGATGATAGAGTATCAATCTCAGAAGATAAAACGGAATATGTGAAAATGTTCTCAGTATCATCAAGAGAGGGAGAGAATATTTTTTATATAGAAGTAAGTATGCCAGCGAATATGATAAATGAGATAAAAATTGAACTAGAAAAGTTCCAAAAGATATTGGAAATTGCTTTTACTTGAAAAAATACTTTATCATCTTATTAAAACTGTAATTAAACTAAATTTGAATGACAAATTTAGTTAAAAATAAAAACGAATGTTCATATCACTTTTCAAAATTAAATAGTAGTTAACTCATGTCCCTAAGAAAAGTTACTATAAAGAGTATAATAGAAAAAAAGCAAAATGGAGAAAAAATAGTAACCATTACTGCCTATGATTACGCTCTAGCTAAAATAGTTGATGCGTGTGATTTAGACTTAATTCTTGTAGGAGATTCATTAGCGATGGTTATGTTGGGATATCAGAATACGTTATCCGTCTCAATGGATGAAATGATCCATCATACTAAGGCCGTGAGTAGAGCTGTTTCAAATGCTTTAATTGTTGGAGATATGCCCTTTTTATCTTATAAAATAAATAAAAACGAGGCTGTAAGAAATGCAGGTAGATTCATTCAAGAAGGAGGTGCAGAAGCTGTAAAAGTCGAAGGAGGATCTGAACTTTGCCCTACTATCAAAGCAATGATAAATGCTGATATTGAAGTGATGGGTCATATTGGTCTTACACCCCAAAAAATATATCGGTTTGGAGGTTTTATGGTGCAAGGAAAAACAATTGAAAATGCAAAACACTTAATATTGGATGCTAAAAATCTTCAAGAAGCGGGGGTTTTCTCAATAGTATTAGAATGTATCCCTTGGCAAATCGCAGAACTTATAACTAAAGAAATAGATATTCCAACAATCGGGATAGGTGCGGGACCATATTGTGATGGACAAATTCTCGTATTACATGATATGTTAGGAATCTTTACAGATTTCAAACCAAAATTTTTGAAAAATTTTGGAAATGTGAGAGATTCTATAACTGAAGCATTAGAACAATATAAGAATGAAGTGTTAGATCTAATTTATCCAAATAAAGATTATTCATATGATTATGTTGGAGACCAATTAGAAGATCTAAAAGAATGGGTTGAAAATAATGATCTTAATAAAGAAGCAGCTGAATTAAGCAAAATCATAAAGAAATAAATAAATCTTCATTTAAAATATTAAAATATCCTCACAAAGTTTTTCTCTAATTGAGATATTCAAAGGAAAATTGTTCTCGTATTAGGTATAAACGTAAAATAGTAAAATAAGTAAAACTATAATAAATTAAACTTATATTAATAATAATAATTACTACAAGTTAGTAATTTTATATCAGTTCTTTATAATAATTCTCATAAGAAAACGGTCGAATCGCCATGTCAGAAGAATATGACTATTTGTTTAAATCAATCGTTGTAGGGGATGGCGGAGTAGGTAAAACTGCCCTAACTTTACGCTTTTCTAAGGATTTTTTTACAGAAGATTATAAAATGACGATTGGAGTTGACTTTCACGTAAAAACAATTACAATTAATACTGTTGAAGGACCTATCAAAACAAAACTCCAACTTTGGGACACAGGAGGTCAAGAACGTTTTAGCTCAATCCGACCAATGTATTATAGAGGTTCACTTGGAGCGGTGTTAGTATTTGATCTTACCAATGCAGCAAGTTTTGAACATTTACCTCAATGGATAGAAGAAGTGAGAGCTAATCTAAAAACTGAAATTCCTCTGTTGCTTGTGGGAAATAAAAGTGATTTAATTGATATACGTATGGTTTCACTTGAAGAAATTAATAATTTTACTCGAGATTTTAACCTTTATTATATGGAGACTTCTGCTAAAACAGGGGACGGCGTTGGAGATTGTTTCTATATCTTAGCTTGCTTGATGATTGGTCAAGGAGTTCCAACACAACTATTAAACAATATTGTATATAATCCTGGTCAAATCCCTGTAAGTAATAATGAAAAAACTCCATCAAATCAATTAGAAACAATGACCGATTATGCTGCGCCTCCCGTACCGGAACTTGTAAAGACTAATACAATTCCGGAAATCAAATATGCCGCACCTCCCGTACCAGAACCCGTAATTGAATCAAAAGAAAAACCAATGCCATCATTTGAGCCTACATCCATGCCCGAAATTTCCGCCCCAGATCCTACTGAATTTGAATTTAAAACACCACAAGAAATATTATCGCAAGAAGTAAAAAACCCCCAAACAACTATGCAATCATCAAAAATCTCTCAAGCACCAGTAGAAGAATCATATAAACCAAAAGCTGTTCCTTTTTCTTCTAATATACCTGTTCCTGCACCCACTCCAGAAGAATTTAAAACTCAAAAAGCAGAAACCTCCACTACGCAGACCATACCGTTTATCGTTTCAAAAAAAGAGGAACCCATAAAACCTAAACCCGCCTTAATGACATTTGAACCAGCACCAAGTTTAACTTCTGATTCTTCTCTTTCACAATCATTAGTTGATTATATGCCAGAAAACATTATATCCAAAAAAGAAAAGAAAAAGCTTGAAAAAGAAAAGAAGAAAAAGGAAAAAGAAATTAAACTCAAAGCAGAGAAGGAAAAACAAGATCGATTAATTGAGGAAATGAAACAAAGTAAAAAAGAAAAACCTAAAAAAGAAAATAAAAAGAAAGAGCCCGAACAAGAATTAGTTTTTCCCAAATCTGATGCAACCACAAGTACGCCTTCGTTATTTCAAGCATTAACACAAAAAACAGAAGAAGTAAAAATAGAAGAATCGGCCCCATTCGTATCTTTCGCAGCGAGTGAGGAACCAAAGACAGAAGAATCGTCTACTTTGAGAATTATTCCGAATGTAGCAGATATTGAACCAGAATCTAATTCATTCACAGTAATAACATCCAGCTCCAAACCAAGTATAGATGAAGAACCCAAACCTAAAGATTTCTTAACTTGTTCTCAATGTGGGGCAATATTATCTTCTGATTACGATTTTTGTAACAAATGTGGGAATAAATTAACTTAAAATTTTATTATTTAATGTTCATTTTCCACAAATAGGACATGTATTCCACATCTTCTTTATTTTAGAATTACAGTAAGGACATAATTTAAGATCCGGATCTATTTCAGTTTGAGGATTACCAAATATTGATAAATTGTCTTCTGCTCGATAATCTATTAGATTTTGAGGGCTCTGAACTTTAGATACTTGAGAGGGTACTTTTGGCGTTTCAGTCTTTGGTTTGAAATATTCTTGTTTAATAGGGTGAGTGATTACTTTTTGTTTTTTAGCCTTTTTAAGGTCCTCTCTCTTTACTTTATTAGAAGTTTCTTGATTTTCAATTTTTTTGGACGTAGTTGATGGTTTAGAAGCATCCTCATAAGATGATCCCACAATGTAATAGTAATACTTTCCATCATTATTTTCTACTATGATCTCTCCATTTTTTAAACGTACTTCAATAAAGTAGATGATCGTAGATCCAGTAGGGACATCCGCAAGTTCTGCAATGAAATAATCCGTTTTACTTATCATTTCCATTTGATACCATGAATTTCCTTGATCTGCAGAAAAATTCAATTGGACTCGCTCAAGTGCTTCATCAAAATCTTCTTCAGTAATTTTAACTATAATTTTAATTGTTTTTTTTAAAGAAGTTGATGTAACTTCTCCTTCTTTTTTCGACTCATCCCAAGCAATATTGCATTTTGGACAATTTGTAAACCAATTTGGATATTCAAAATTGCAATTTAAGCAAGTTTTTGTAAAATATCTTGTTGTTTTAATTCCCAATGACTTTTTCTTATCTTTCGCCATTCTTTATTTCAATCTTAAAGTAGTATTCTCTTAAATCTTAGAGTTCTTACATTATAAAATTACTTTCATTCTTATTAAGATTTACTTTGAGACGCTTAAAATTTCTTCAAGATCCTCAACAAATCGAGTTATATGTTCATATTTAACATGAGGCATTAGTACAACCCTAATCAGATTAAAATCTATAAATTTACCCAACATCCAATTCTTTTCCCGTAATTTATTGTCAATTTCACATATCGATTTATTATCTTCTGTTGTAATACCAACTAAATTAAGAACTGGTTTTGTAGCAAGTTTAATCCCTTGAATTTCTGAAATTTTTTTAGCTAAATAATTAGTGTTCTGCATGCAGTTTTGGATCATTTTAGTAAATCCATCCATACCTAAGTATTTCATTATGGCCCAAAAAGCAATTATTGAAGCTCCTGGCCGTGTTCCGACGAAATGAAAGTGCTTGAAATTTCCTCCCGCTAAATATGGAATTTCAAATCCCGTCTTTTGTAAAATTGATTCATCTCTCAAGAAAAATCCACCAGAAGGAATAATTCCGAAACCCATTTTATGTGGATCCGCTGTTATAGAGTCTACTTTTTTCACAGAAAAATCCCATGAAGGAACTTTGTAGCCAAGGTTCTTTAAGAAGGGTAAAATAAAACCTCCAAAAGCAGCATCTACGTGAAAATAGATATCTTTATCTTGTACTAAGTTTCCTATTTCTTTTATCGGGTCAATTAATCCTAATGCTGTTGTTCCAGCAATCCCCACTACTCCACAAGTATTATTATTAATTAAACTCGCATAGTGGTCAAGATCTAATTCAAAGTTCTCCTTTAATTTTGCCTTCCTCAATTTTATGCATAATAGATCTGCCGCCTTATCAAAAGAGATGTGGGAAGAAATAGGTAGGACTACTTCAGGTTTAGATATCTCAGGATGTAGTTTCTTAGCAATCCTCATAGCTATGATATTGGCTTCTGATCCTCCCGTAGTAAATGTTCCGGTAATATTTTTTCCGTTGAATAAATTCCCGATTTCTTTAGTGAGTTCTTCTTCTAATTTTGTTGTTCCTAAAAATAAACCAGGGTCACCAAGATTTTTAGCAATATATTTCATGTAGATTTCCTTCCCAAAATCGTTTGGGTACGTACACATCGATCCTAATATTGATCCCGAATCGTAAGAAAAATCTTGTTTAAGCTTATTTTTCAATATTTCAGTTATTTCCTGTTTAGTAAGTCCTTCTTTTAACATTATTGCTCCAAATTCGTTTTATAGAATATAGAAATATGCAACCAATTAAAATTTTATAAGTAGAATAGAAATTATTCCGCAAATCTAATAGAATCTCTTTTAAAATACTTTTTCATAGTTTTCATTAAAACATCGACGAGATCGATTTTATAATAATTTGCAATGCAAACTATTGAAAATTGAAGATCTCCCAATTCTTCTCCTAATTTAGATTCTGATTGTTGTAATTTCTTCGGCTTAAATCCTTCTTGGTGGTTTATTTCTCTTGCAAGTTCACCTAATTCTTCCATTACTGCACTGAGCATTGAAAGTGGGGGCCAATAATCCCCATGATTATGGATCCAATCGTTTATTTGAGATTGAATTTCATCAAAGGAAATGTTTTTCTTCATAGTATAATTAATTAAGAATCCTATTTAGAGAAATTTATAAAGTTATTATTTGATATTTACTTTTCAATTTAGAAATTTTAAAAGTATTTTATAATAAAAATTAAATAAATTATTTTTGGTATTCTCTTCTTTCAAATTTTTCATTAGGATTATCTTTACGACGGTATTTTTCATACTCTTCCATTCTGCTCTTTTACCATGATTATATCTATTTACTTCACTATTATATCCAGTAATTCAGGAGTAAACCTTTACATCTTCAGAATGACATTGGGGGCACTTAAAATCTCCGCCTCGGAACATCTTTCTACAATGAGGACAGTAAGTAAAATCAGGAGTATATGCAAAATAGGCCGTATTAGTATTCAAGCAGATATTTTTTGTCAGTTCCCATAACCCCTGAATGTCTGGTTTTTGCTCTCCCATCCAAATATGTGTTATTACGCCACCCTCAACAATAGGATGGTAATCTCCTTGCTTTCTAATTCTCTCGGATAATGGGATATTAGCAGTTCTACAAAATCGATTAAAAAGATAGAAAAATTCTTGAGTTATGAAATTTAATAATAAGAATTGGTTTTATAAAATTGATGGAAACGGCTTCTGAATTAATAGACTTATTTCTAGATTAGAAAAAAAACAATACAAAATATATCTATTTGATCATCTAACATTCATAGAATTAATTTATCTTTATATGGCTCTGGGTTTTGAAAATGACGTAATTACTTCATTTGCAATCCTTTGACTACTTAAGACAACACCTAGCTCATTAGTAATATCATCATCAGCAAGTCCATTTCCAGCAAAAGCTAAAAGGTTAAAACTTGTTATTAAAAGTAGATTATCATCAAATAAAAAAGGCTGGAGCGATCGCAATTGCGTTTGAATGGGTGGAAGAAGAAGGCCCCGAATATCCTTTATTGAAACCTATGAGTAAATTAACCGGCATTATTGCTGCTTTAAAAGCATTAGAAATCTTCCGTAAAAAACAAAGAAGAATCGCAGGTTGCTTCAGT
This sequence comes from Promethearchaeota archaeon, assembly GCA_019894815.1. GTDB lineage: Archaea > Asgardarchaeota > Lokiarchaeia > Sigyniarchaeales > SOKP01 > SOKP01. The sequence continues at coordinate 15,871 of JAGXNU010000003.1, read as the reverse complement.
AATAATATAGAACCTGCCACCATAATGATTATTGGATTGGGAACGATAGGTTCAAATGCCTTAAATGTTTTCATGCATCAGAGAGTTAAATTAATTATTGTTGATAAGCATCCAGATTCTGTTGAAGATCGTGCTTTAAATTATGTTCCTAAATATTTATGGCATAATTGTAAAGATAATATTAAAATACTAAAATCTGATGAGGATAATATATTAAACACTAAAGAAATCCTTCGAAATCACTTACCAAATGTGGACATACTTTTTTTCTCTGCGATTCGTAGACCTTCTTTTAGAGTTCCACACCTTATCGATATGGATATGTTAAATTTAATGAAAAAAAATAGTATTCTTGTTGATGCAGGTGCTAATGATAAAGATTTAGTTGAATCAAGTCTTTCTTATCCAGAAGTAGATAAAATCTATTATGTAAATGGCGTTTGGCATTATGCAAACGATCACATTCCTACCATGGCTGCAAAAGATGCGTCAAGAATACTTTCAAAAGCGATATTACCTTATGTGAACAAACTCTTAAATTCAGGACCTATAAATGCTATCCTTGAGACTCCTGCATTATCGAAGGGAACAATTATTGCAGGATATAATTATACTCATAAATATACCTGTAAGAAGAAGAAGATCCCATATATCCCCGTAAATGAAGCTTTAATGCAGTACAATTCCCTTAAGAAAAGAATAAAAGGATTTTTAAAAACGATTTAATAACGAGTGAATTCTCACAATATAAAAAATCTAAAAATAAAGAGGTAAATTGAAAATGGAACAAAAATATACTAACATATATGAACAAACGATTTAATAAATCTAAAAGGAAACATTACTTAATTATTACAAATCATGGTTGTCATTCACCCATTATAACCGTAACAACAGATACAGGAGGTCAAAATTTTTATGTAAATAATTTTTCAAAAGCTCTCTTGAATATAGGATTTAAAATTACTATTATTAATAGAGGGGGTTATAGACATCCTGTAACTGGGGACCTCCATACGGGTATTAAATATTATGATAATATATGGGGAGAAAGTGGAAATTATTGTAGATTATTATATTTGGATGATGGAGAAAATAGATTCATACCTAAAGAATCATTAACTAAGGAGAATCTAATCTCAGAAAAAAATTACTTTTTTAATACTGCTAATTTAATTGGAATGAAACTAGAATCGATTGATTTAATTAGTTCACATTATTGGGATAGTGCTTACTTAGGTATCCTTATTAATTCTGAGCTTAAAAAACAGTTAAACAAACACATAATTCATGTGTGGACACCACATTCACTAGGATTATTAAAGAAAAAAAATTTACTTCAACAATCTAAAGCAATAGATCCATCATTAAATCTCAAGAATCGAATAAGCCATGAAGAATATATTATAAAACATATTGATGGTGTTGTTTCAACTTCAAAGGAAATAGAAAATATCCTAAAGGAATATGATTCCAAAGTTAGATCTTGCTTGTGGCATCCCCCTGGAGTTGATACATCTCGATTTAAACATAGAGAAATCGAATCTTGTGATAAAGCATTAACACTATTAAAGAAAATTATGAAAAAAAAAAAAATAATACGAAAAATAAAGTCGAAAACAATCTTTATAGAAGCTAGTAGAACAACTCGAACTAAACAAAAACCTCTCATTCTTAAAGCTTTTTCAAAAATTAAAAATAAACGAAAAGCAATTTTAATTATGAATGCTGATAAAAAGTCCAAACTATACAGAAAAATCGAAAGATTATATAAAAAATTGAATAAAAAGAATATTATTTTAATAAATGAGTACCTTTCAAATGAGCAATTAGCAGAATTATTTTCTTTATCAAACATTTATATTAGTGCTTCTTTAATGGAAGGATGGGGAATGGCCGTCTCAGAAGCTGCTGCTTCAAAATGTGCCATTATTTGTTCAAAATTTATACCCTTTGTTAATGAAGCTTTAAATAAAATCCCTGAAATCGTTGAAAGTAATAATCCTGAAGCATATGCTGAAAAAATAGATTACATGATAGAGAATCCTCAACAAATAAAATACCAATCAGATTATGTATATAAAATTGCACAAAATGATTATTCTTGGAACAGGTTAGCCAAGAATTTATTGTTAGAAATAGAAGAAAAAATAGGGGAAATTCTCGACGAGAAAATATTGTTAGAAATAAAAAAAGAAATTAAAGTGTAAAAAGTGTATATATTAGCAACCGACTTAGATAGAACATTATTCCCAAATGGAAAGCATAAATACGACAATTCAATGAAAATTTTTAAAGAAATAATTAAGGAGAAAAATATTGAATTAATTTATGCGACTGGAAGAAGACTCAAATCAGTAATACATGGAATAAAAAAATTTAAAGCACCACTCCCTAAATATTTAATCACTGAAATAGGTACAAAGGTTTATTATAGAATTGCTGATAAATTTATAGAGGATAGAAATTGGATTAAAGAAATTAAAGAAAACACTAAGAAATGGAATATTAATCTTTTCAAGAAAAAATTATCAAATATTCCTATTTTAAGATTACAAGAACATTATAACCAAAATGATTTTAAATTAAGTTATTATGTTGATGATTTAGATTCCTTTTCTCAAAAAAATACTCGAAGAGAGATTGAAAAAATAATTAAATCAATATGTATAAATGCGACAACCATTTTTAGCGTTAATGAATCCAAACACTATGGATATTTAGACATTATGCCAGAATGTACTACTAAATTAGGTGCATTAGAATATTTAAGAAAGAAGACTAATATAAAGAAAAAGGATTTTATATATTGCGGAGACAGTGGAAATGACTTGCATCCTCTAATTTTTGGTTATAAATCTATTTTAGTCAGGAATGCAACTCAGAGGCTTAAGAATATTGTAAGAAGTAAACTTCACATGCATAATCTCCATAAGAATGTTTATTTTGCAGAAGGCTATAGAAATTTAAATGGATATTATGTTTCTGGAATTATTGAGGGATTAATAAAACATGGTATCATATCATCGAAATTTCTAACTTTGAGCTAATTTCATTATGCTTTATTAAAACCAATTTTGATGTTAAGAATGGAAATGTAATTGTAATAAAATAAAAAAATAAAAGGTGATTATTTGAGTAGCACAGAGTATTTCATAACAAGAGTATATGAACTTGTTTCAGAATTAAAAATTCCATTAATAGATGAAAGAGTATATGATAATGTTAAAATAAAATCTAATGGAACGATTGTAAAAATTATATTTGATCAAGATGAATCCGTAATATATGGGTTCTTAGGATTATCTGAATATTATCATAGCATTGTAATTAAACAAAAAGATAAATTCATAATTCCTGCTGAAATGATTACATATTCTTTAGAATGTGTATAAGTTGATAAAGATAACATATTAAATTGATTGTATGTGAGGATTAAGTATGAAATTTAAATTATTGTGTACAGATCTTGATGGAACACTGTTAGGTGATAAAGAAGGAACTTTGTCATTTTTTGAAACATGGAAGAAATTAGATATGAATAATCGACCGTTATTATGTTATAATAGTGGGCGTCTAATTGAAAGGATTATCCCATTAATTGAAAATGAGATCATACCTAAACCTGATTATATAATAAGTGGTATTGGAACCTGTATTTATGATTGTAAAAAAAGTCTTAAATTAGAGGAATTTTCTGAGATTTTAGAAGAAGGGTGGGATCTGCAGAAAATTGAAAATATTATTTCAGCTCACTATGATATAACTAAACAATCAGACCATGTACAGCATTATTATAAATCAAGCTGGTATTGTGAAAATATGAGTATCGAAACATACATTCAAGTAAAGCAAGAATTGGAGAAAGCAGGAATAAATGTAAATGTTATATACTCCTCATCACGGTTTTTAGATATAATACCGAAAAGGGCAAATAAAGGGAATGCCTTAAAATGGCTTGCCAAGCAATTAAAAATTAATACAAGGGAAATTATCGTAGCTGGTGATAGTGGAAGTGAATCAGCTATGTTTCAATTAGATGAAGTTAGTGGAATTGTCGTCAGTAATTCTCAAGTTGAATTGTATGCTATAACACATAACAATATTAATATTTATCATGCTCAACAAGAAAGGTCTTTTGGACTTTTGGAAGGACTTGTTCATTTTGGAATCGTGCCTAAAACATTCCATCACGGGAAACCTACATTAAAAGAGAAAATCCAAAGAGAAGTAAAATTATTTGCTACAAAAGAACTAAAAGACACATATAAAAAAAAAAAAAGAATTATTTTCATAAGAAAAGGTTTTAATAAAGCTGTTGAAGCTTTAAGGAAAAATATAACACCACTTGGTTTTAGTGCTTGTTCTATTGTAGATAATGAAACTAGGGGAACCGATGTTAATTATAAAAGTGTTTGGGCTAGAGATGGGTCTATTACAATTATAGGATCTTTACCTTTAATTGAAGATCCTGAGATTCATCAATGCCAACGTATTACTTTTAAAACTCTATTAGATAATATTAATCCTAATGGTCAGATTCCAACAAATGTTTCTTTAGATGGAAACAAGCCAGAATATGCCGGTTTGGGAGGTATTTGTTCGATAGATAGCAATTTGTGGGTCATTATTGCTTTTTATCATTATATAAAAAAAAAAAATGATATCGATTTTTTAAATCGGTATATTAACCAATTAAGGAAGATGATGACATGGTTAAGTGCACATGATGCTAATGATGATGGTCTATTGGAAATACCAGAAGCAGGTGATTGGACAGACCTATTTGGGCATAGTTATAACGTTCTTTATGATGAAGTCTTATGGTATCGAGCAAATGTTTGTTTTGGACATTTATTAGAGATATTAGGTGACAATGAAACTGCTGGAGCTTTTATTAGATGGTCTCAAATTATAAAAAAAGCTATCATCGATACATTTTGGCCAAGCACTACTAATCTTGCCTGTGTTAAAAGAGGAAACTTTGATTCCCAGAATATGTTAGGTGATACTAGCTATTTAATAGCTCAAGAAACTCCATTTAACTTTTCCTGGCGATGTGATGTATTTGGTAATGTAATGGCTAGTTTATCTGATATTCTTGATCAATCAAAATCAGAATTAGCATTTCGATTTATGTGGGGCGTTGGTGTTAACGAACCCTATCCTGTAAAAAACTTATATCCAGTCGTTACTCCTGGAGCTGACGATTGGAAAGGTTACTATACAGTTAATCTTTTAAATCTACCTAATCACTATCATAATGGGGGAATATGGCCCTTTATCGGAGCTCACTGGGTTAGATTTATTTATAAATTAGGTTTTAAAGAACTTGCGCTTCAAGAATTATATTCTCTTGCAAAACTTAATAAAAAGGGTATATTTCAAGACTGGGAATTTAATGAGTGGTTCCATGGTCAAACTGGGCGTCCAATGGGAAAAATATATCAGGCTTGGTCCGCTGCAGAATATATCCACACCTGTTATTATCTGAATATTAATAATTTAGAAATCTCTGAAGGGGATAAGAATGACGTTCATCGACGAAGCTCAAAAAAGGATTGATGATTTCATGTCTGAAAAATCAATAGATTATCGTGATATACTTAAATATATTGAAAAAACTTCTCAAGAAAAGAATATAAAAGAATTAATTTCAATTTTAATGGACCAGGTTGAAGATTTATGTTTTAAAAAATGCCAACTGGATAGAGTTTCTTGTGTATTAACCCCCCGTTGTTCGAGGAGATTTTTATTGAATATGAGATTAAAATACGGAGTAACAAACATTCCAGATTTTTGTTATGGAATTCAAAAAAACAATATATTAAGGGATTTTAGGAATAAAACCGTTGTATATCGACCTAATGATAGTTATTTATCCTTAATAGATTTCTTTGACGTGTTTTTTCATGGAGATTATCGTAAATTGAACAGACTAATTGAAAAGCACAGTGGTATAAAGTTTATAAGATTTTTGATGATAGAATTCTTTACCAAAATGAAAATTTCGAATATCACTATACGGAAAATTATATGGTATTTAATTATAATAATAGAATACATGTGGTTTATATTAAAGAAAAGCTTGCTCTGTGTAATGCAAGTCGAGAAAGTATTGAAAGCTTAGAATTGTTAAAGGCATTATGCGATTTGCATGTGAAAATAAAATTACCAGATGTTAAAGTGCGCATAACAATAAATAAATATGTGTTGTTAAAAAACCTAATTCCTCAAGAGGTTTTATCTAGTATCGTATCTAATTACGATACCGAAGAAGAATTATCTAAAAAGGATCATTACTTTTCTCTTCACAACTCTAAATAATTTAAATACTTATAATCTCAACAAAAAGGTCTCAAATCAAAATACCTAAGCAAATGAATATGAATATCACCATATAAATGAGCATGAGCTTCTTCAGAATCTAAAATTCTCAAAAGAGCATATTCATCTGAAATCCGATTTGCTGCCCAATGGTGAATACTTTCAGGATTCATGTGCTGATTTGCATTTTCATTTAAACCATTTTCTAAAATAGCTTCATAATCCATTAAAGGCATTCCAATTCGAGTATATAATTTTCGTGCCTCTTCATAATGTTCTTCAGATAAAATTGAACATACTATTTCTCTAATGTGTGGTCCAGAGAGAAATTTCATTCCAGAAGAAATGATCCTTCGAACAACTAATTGCGTTATTTCATTAGCAGAATGAGGGTCTATACATGTTTCGTTTATTATACTCTCTTCTATCTTTTTTGGTTCAAATGTTACTACGTCTCCTTCAGTTCTAAAGACTCTTGGCAATAAATTATTTAAAAAACCTTTTTTTCCTAATTTATTTCTATTTTCTTCTATTGCTTCTGATTCACGAATTAAAACCATATTTTTCCATCTAATTTTTCAATATTAAACATTCTTATACAAATTTGTTTCTTGGTAATGGATTAACGGTTAATTTATTTTGTCGGCTTACTTGATAAGTATAAACCTATGACCAATTAATCTTTATCGTAAATATTTTACACTTTTTAATATAAAAATTTATTCATTTCTCCAATATAAAGTTATTTTATCAATTATCTGTAAGTTATTTTAAAATCGGTTGGACAATTTCCTATTATTAAATACACCACACTATGTAAAATCGATGTTCTGATGTTTTTTTTTTATTATATCCCTCCAAGTTAAAAAAATGTCGTCATCGATGGTTTTTTGATTTCGATATGAGATTATATATTTGATTGAAAACTAAATACGAGTATATTTTAAAAAAAATAAGTTTCTTTTGAGGAAATTATGAATAAAATTAGTAAGAAAGATATCCAAGCAGTAAAAGCTTTAGATGGAATATTCAGAAGGACTTTAACTTACAATGAGGATTTAATGCTCTGTCATTTTTATCTTGAAAAAGGCTCTGAAGTCCCATTACACTCCCACGAACAACATCAAGTTGGTTATGTTATTCAAGGAAAATTGCGTTTCTTTACAGAAAAATCAGAATTTATTGCACAAGAGGGAGATAGTTATATTTTTAACTCAAATGAAAAACACGGAGCGTTTATACTCGAAGATTCGGAACTTATTGATATATTTAATCCTGCGAGAAATGATTATAAATAGTAAACCTTACCATTGATATGCCGCAACAGAGAAAATAGCAAACAAGCAGATTAGTAATTCCCCAATTAACCAATCATAATAATATTTCTTCTTTAGATCCCTATTACTTTTAATCACAGAGGATAAACCAAAACTAATTGCAGAATTTATCCCTAAAAATAATATAATTGCAAATACTGGGGCTTCAAGTACAATTTCAATTAAGTTCATGGCATAATCTAAAATAAACCATGCTCCTAAGAATACCATGATCGCAAGTAAAAAGATCCAACCCGTAAATTGGATAATTTTTTCAAATACAATATCCTCTTCAATACCTGAATCAGTAGGAGAGGGTCTTTTTTTCTTTACACTTGACATATTTTTTAAACCGTATGAGTTATGTGTGTTAAATTGTTTATGATTCTTAACTTTTTTTTTTTGCTATTATATTATGGACGATTTTTTAAAAATAAAATGGCTTTTGCAATATCTCCCTCGCAATCAGTTAATACTGCACGTGCTTCTTCAGTATCAACATTTGCTTGGGTAGCTACTAACATCACATCATTTTCAGTGATATTTGTTTTTACTCCATCTTGGGATAATAATTCCTCATCTTGATCTGATTCAATGATTACTTCTTCTCCTTGAGACGCTTCGTGAGCATCCCCAATCACTTGATAAATCTCTTGTCCCATTTGTTTCATTAAAATGACTTCTGGTTGATCAATAATGAGAGTTTTATCAGGTCCTTCAATAATCACTCGTGTTGCGTCAATTTGGTCCATATCTATTCCTTGTTGTTGCATGCGTCTACGCATCTGTCGGGATCCTGCTTGTGAGCTTTCCCTTTGTTTAACTGCTTGTGGTCTTTTCGGTTTACTTTTTTCCTTATTTTGTAAGTCTTTTGGTAATTTAACCATTATAATCACAAGATAATTTGATATTTATTATTTGATATAATTAATTGAGCTTTATAATTTTGATTTATTACCTTTTCGAACATTGATTGCAATACCCGTGTTAAAGGTTTTAATATATAGAATTGGTAGCAATAACCTACCTATGGCTAGTATCTCATCTTCTTGATTCACTACAATAACCTCATCTAATGGTCGTAATTTGGTATCAATTTCTTGTAAATGTTTACAGAAGACATTTCGACCTTTTCGAATGAATTCAGAAATATCACTTAAAACTATAGCTCTCATTTCAGGTATGGGTAATTTAGATATTAATTTTGATGCTGAATGAAAGGTTAATGTAAATAATCCGATTTTTGGACGATAATTTAATAGAATTTCGTCTTTTTCGTAAATATGTTTCATTTTACCCGTATTCTTGGAAAAAATTAAATGAATACTATCTGGATTATCGAAAAGAACATCTGTTATCGCAGGTCCAAATTGATAATCTGAAATAGCTCTTATTTTTCTTAAAATGAGAAAAGAAGAAGAATTTTTCATATTTCAATGGTTTAAATGATTAAAGATAAAATAAGTTTTTTATCATTCATACAACGATTATGAATATAGTCTGAAATCGTTTCCCTTACCCCTTACTTTAGCCATCACTTTTTCAACAGCATCTATGAAATCAGTTTCATAAATTGCTTCAGCTTCTTTTCGAATTGCAAACATTCCAGCTTCTGTACATATCGCTTTAATATCAGCACCAGTAGCGCCTTCAGTTAAATCTACAAGCCTTTTTATGTTAATCTTTTCATTTATATTAAGAGATCTAGTGTGAATTTTAAAAATCGAATTACGTGCCTCTTCATTTGGTATTGGAAAGTCGATCATCCGATCAAATCTACCAGGTCTCAATAAAGCTGGATCTAAAATATCTACTCTATTCGTTGCGCCAATAATTTTTACATCTCCTCGTTGTTCAAAACCATCTAATTCGCTTAATAATTGCATTAACGTCCTTTGAACTTCACGATCTCCTGATGTTGCTATTTTTAGTCTTTGAGATCCAATTGCATCTAATTCATCTATAAATAGAATCGTTGGGGCTTTTTTCTTAGCCATATTAAAGATTTCTCTAACTAATCTAGCACCTTCTCCAATGAATTTTTGAACTAATTCGGATCCGATAATTCTAATAAAAGTTGCTTCAGTTTCATGAGCTATAGCCTTTGCAACTAAAGTTTTACCTGTACCAGGGGGACCATATAATAATACACCCTTTGGAGGTTCAATTCCAATTTTCTCAAATAAATCTGGTCGTTTTAATGGTAATTCAACAGTTTCTCTAACTTCTAGGAGTTGATCTGCCAAACCTCCAATATCTTGATATGATATATCAGGGATAGAATCGATAACTTCCATGCCCTTAACAAATGGATCCAATTTTAAAGGTAATATTTCCATGATGGCAAAAGTTCTTTGATTTAGAGCAACTCTCATTCCTGGAGTTAATTTTTCATTTTTGACTTTCCGACTTGCATTTACTACGAAACTGGGTCCCGTGGAACTTTTAACAATAACTTTGCCATTATCATCAAGTAAATCAATAATAGTAGCAGAAACTAACGGAGGTTCTCTCAGTCTATCAATTTCGTTCCTTAAACCATTTAGTTCTTGTTCTAATCTCATACGTTCTGCATCTAATAACTGTTTTTCAGTCTCTAAATTACGAAGTCTTTTTTCCAGATGTCTAGTATATGTGATTAGATATTCTCCATCCTTCGTTTCCTCTCTTTTCTTTTTTTTACCTTCAGTAACAGTCATAAAATATTGACCCCAAGTATGTTTTGTATTTTTATTAAAGCTATTTTAATAATAAACTTTTATTCATTTAAATTTAAGGTCTTCTCTAAATATCAAAAAAAGGAGATATCTAAAAAATTTATTGGTTATATTTTATAATGAACTTCGCTTTAAAACCGAAAAATATAAGAGTTCTTGAAGAGATTTTATAATTATATTCACATCCTTTAATATTTTTGAACACGAGGTTATTTTATGAGCAGTAAAAGAATAGACGACACGGATAAAGAGTGTCAGATTTGTGGAAGCATAATTTGGGGAAAAGGGATTAAAGTTATAATAGAGGGTGCAAAAATAACAGTATGTCAAAATTGTGCCCAACATGGAAAAAAGATAGTAAAAAAAACACCTTCTACACCCCAACGAAAGGTAGAACAATTTAGAAAAATGTCTAATACAAAATCTATAAGATCTCGAATTGAACCACAAAGAGAACTTGAAATTGTCGAAGATTATACCATTAAAATACGAAAAATTAGACAATCATTGGGATTAAATCAAGATCAATTCGCACAAAAATTGAATGAAAAACCCTCATTACTTAGAAGGATCGAAACGGGTAAAGTAAAACCTTCTATCAAATTAGCTAAAAAAATAGAGAAAGTATATGGAATTAAATTAATTACAACATCAGAAATTATAGATACATCTGCTCAAGTAGGTAAATATATGAAAAAATCTTCAGGAACATCGTTAGGAGATATGGCATTTGTAAAAAAGAAAAAATAATCTATATTAAATGTCTTTAGTTAATTTAATTTTTTGATTTAGGGTAATTTTCTCCTTTAAGAACTGGATAATTTCTTGATTATTTTGTGCTTCTAAGGGACCACTACATTCTGGACACCTAAAATTAAATTCGAAAGCTTGTTCAAAAATATATTTTACATTTTGATCATTACAATTTTGACAGGTAAAAAAATAATTATCTTCTTCATATTGGAGTCGTTCTCGTAGTTTTCTTTCATTTAATTTTTTTTTTTCACCTAAAATTTCTTCTATCCTCTCAAACTCGTGCCACCAATAATATATAAACCAACCAGTTGATTTATCACGAATCCTTCTAAATTGAGCTAATTTTTCACTATATAATTTATATAAAGTCTTCCGAACTGTATTCAATTTCAAGATTTCAGTATCATCTGGTTCAAAATCTACTTCGCTCCCCTCTAATCTTTGTTTGATGTTTTCTGTTATATCTTCATCAGTAATATCTTTATTCTCAGAATTTAGGAGCTCAATACCTACTTCAATTGCTACATCCCCTCCTATGATGTATAGAAATGAGCTCAATAGAGGATTCAATTCTTTTTCAGGCATTATTTTTTTTTCACTATTGTGTGAATATTTCTTAAAAATTAAATTTTCGTGTTATATTAAACTACAATATCATATTGCTTTTCATAAACCTCATCGTCTATTTCAACTGAACGTATCATTTTACCCTTCCGTATTGCAAAAATACGCAATAAACGGGAATCTTTTATATCTTTTGGTGTTACAATCTCAGTTATCTTATAATTATTTAAAATTGAAATAGATTTCCAATTATCTGGTATTTCTGATTTGAAATCTGAAAGTGCTGATTCTAAAATGAATTCTAAATTTTTCTTAGTATTTTTTAAATAACCTGTACAAAATTGAACTCGTTTATTTAAATCATCCTCCTCTGGGGTTTTTCTTGAAGGTTGAGGAATATTTTTTGTTGTTGTTATCTTACAAGATGGATTAATATTAAACGATATAAGAAAATAACTATTGATGCGAAAGGATTCTAAACCCGCCAATAATTGATCTTTTGTTACGTTATCTAATATAACTGATTTATAATTCTTGGTTTTCCCAGTAGATTTTTTTAACTTCCAATCAAAACCTAATTTAGTAAGGTCTTTACTAATATCACTTCCTGTAATTAGATTTCCCTTTATTTCAATGTTACTCATAGAATCTTCGATAGAATTTACTACTGATTCTAATATTAGATCCTCATATTCGTGGGCTCCTTTAAGTGTAATTTTGCCACTTGTAGTTCTAATTTTTAATGCTGGTCCGAGGAAATCCCCACGTGAATATCTATAGAAATGTCTATGAATATCCATATGCTGTTGAGCGGGGGCTTCTAAAATAGGTTTTTCTATCAGCTTCTTCAAATAGTGCATTTAACACTCTCTTTATATTAACAAGTAAATTAAATATAAATTAACAAGTTCTCATTGCTTTAAACTTTATTCATTTATACTTATTAATATCTATATTATTTTATCAAAAACACAATTAATTAATAGGCGCAGTTATGGGTTGCTTTTTCACATTATTCTTCTAAATTAATAATCTTATACATTAATAAACTTAAAAAAAAATAAAACGTTAAGTTATAATAATCATAACAATTCGAGTCTATTTATAATGATTCTAAATATAATGCAAATTAATGAGTTTGAAATACCTTCAATAACATTATGGACCTTAGCGTGGATTTTTTTATTGATAGGAATTTTTTCTGTAGTCGTACTAATCCTTTACACAAAATATGGCAGAGAATTATCAATGAAATTAACTATATTATCAATTGTGTTTTCTTCTGTCTTTCTAGGATTTGCAACTCACTTTTTCCTTACTAGTATTGGAATATGAGTGAATAATTTTCTTTTATTTTATTGTAAATTAAATCTCATGAGACTAAATCTCATAATCTCATAATAAAAAAAAGAGTTAATATTTAAAAAAGAAGGTACGTATTTCTTTTTAAATTAAAATATAATACAAAAAAATAATAAAAGAGTGAAAAGTAATGATATTTCAAGGTGAAGCAACACTTTTTTTTGTTTTATGGTTGATAGTTGCAACTATAATTGTAGCATTGATCATTTACATAGCGGTATTACTAATCGCTTCCAAGACTAAAGCATCTGATAAAAAATTCTTGATAATTCTCCTAGCTTTTATATGTGTCTTAATTATACCGATAATTTTGGGTGCAGTCAGTGGCGTATTAGGTGTAATAGGTAATTTAATCAGATTCAGCGGTGTAAACTATTTACCTCAATTGACACCTATTATTGGATTCTTAATCATCTTAATCCTAGTAAAATTTTTCTTGGACATCACATGGGATCATGCCGTATGGATTTCTTTAACTACGTTATTCTTCTTGTTCCTTTTGTATACAATGATACCTGATCTTTATTCCTTCCTAGGATTTGGAATTTAATTTTTTTTTTTGAAGAATTGAAACTGGTATGTGAGAATTAAAATAATAAAATCAAGTAATTTAAAAGATAAATAATTATATTTTTTCCTTCAATTTTAAACGTGGTGCTAATCCTAATGACATCATTTCTTGTAACAATAGTTTAAATGCATATGAACATACAACCTTAGAAATAATGGTTCCTTCACCACACACTGGACAATACCGTTTATCCCGGTTTCGATCATATACAGCTAACAATCCACATTTTTCACAGACTAATATTACAGTTCTATCAGATTCATCTAACAGACGTTCTTTTAATAACAAGGCAGAACCATGTCCTACTAAACAATCTCTCTCCATTTCTCCAAATCTTAATCCTCCTTCTCTTGCTCGACCTTCGGTAGGTTGTCTTGTTAGAATTTGTACTGGACCACGTGCTCGAGCATGAAGTTTGTCAGCAACCAGATGGTACAGTTTCTGGTAGTAAATTGGAGTACAATAAATTCCTGCTTCATACCTTTCTCCAGTAATTCCGTTATACATTATTTCTCGTCCATTAAATTCGAAACCAGCTTGTACGAGTTGATCTTGAAGTTTGGTAATGTCTTTCCATTCAAAAGCAGTTGCATCTCCTAATTCTCCTGTAGAACAAGCGATCTTACCGCTAATTCCTTCAAAAAGCTGACCTAATGTCATTCTAGATGGCATGGCATGCGGATTGACAATAATATCCGGAATCACACCTTTAGAAGTAAAAGGCAAATCTTCTTGAGGTTGAACTAATCCAAGCACACCCTTTTGACCATGGCGTGACGAAAACTTATCTCCTAATTCAGGTATCCTTAAATCTCTTACCTTAATTTTAACCAATTTATTTCCATCAACAGTTTCTGAGATGATTACCGTATCAACTATTCCTTGCTCGTTATGTCTCATATTTTTTGACGTTTCACGTCTATTAGGTTGCATTAATTCAAATTCTTCATATGATTTAATAAATCTTGGAGGAGAAGTTCTACCTATGAGCACATCACCTCCACCTACAGTTGTTTCGGGCTCAATAATTCCATCCTCTTCTGATAGTAAACGATAAGACTCAGCAGATTTGAAACCTCTTACGCCTCTTTCTGGAATCTCAAATTTATCAACTTCCCCACCTGGATATTTTCTTTCTTCAGCATCATAGGTTCGGAAGAAATGACTTCTCGCAAGACCCCTTTCAATTGAAGCTTTATTGATAACAATAGCATCCTCTATATTATAACCCTCGTAACTCATCATTGCTATAATGAAGTTCTGTCCTGAAGGACGTTTATTAATCCCTATTATCTCCATTGGACTAGTTTTTACTAATGCTTGTTGAGGGTAATGAAGTGTATGTCCACGAGTATCTAATCTTAAATGCATATTTGCCGCAAACAAACCTAAAGCTTGTTTAACCATTCCTGCTTCATAAGTGTTTCTAGGTGATTGATTATGTTCGGGGAATGGAATAATTGAAGCACAGATACCTAATATCGCTGCTGGTGAAATTTCTAAATGAGTGTGTTCATTAGAAATATCCTCCTCAAACATTGCTATATATGCGTTTTCTTCTTCTTCTGCGTCTAAATATTCGATTACTCCTTTTTGAATCAAATCCGACCAAACATACTTGCCTTGTTTTAATTTATCAATATCTTCTCCTGTAATCAATAACTTTTTATTTTTGATTACAAGAAGTGGTCTGGTTGCTCTTCCAGCGTCACAATTAATTTGGATTTCTTTTGAATCAATGTAAAAGCCGATGTTAACATGTTGACCTATTTCACCTTTTCTTCGTTTTTCTCGTAATTGGCGAATGAATGGATTGTATTGTTGGTGAATTCCTACAAGTTTACCATTCAAGAAAACTTTGGATTTATCACCTTTAACGTTTTTTACTTCATTAATTGGAATAACCCCTAAGTCGATAATTATGTTTTCAATTATCCTTTCATCTGCCCCTACCGAAATTATTGAAGCTAAACCCAAGTTTTTAACTAATCCACAATTAGGTCCTTCAGGAGTTTCTGCTGGACAAATTTTTCCCCATTGTGTCGGATGCAAATCTCGAGCTTCAAAATGAGGTTGACTGCGACTTAATGGTGAAATAACCCTTCTTAAATGGCTTAATGTTCCCACATGGTTGGTTCGATTCAGTAATTGGCTAACACCCGCCTTACCTCCGACCCAATTACCGGTTGCCAAAGCATGCCTAATACGCTCCGTTATTACATCTGCTCGAACAGCTGTTTTAATATTTGGTGCTCTTC
>JAGXNU010000039.1 GCA_019894815.1 Promethearchaeota archaeon | reverse complement strand
ATGATTAAAGATGGTTGGAATCGTGTTCTAGACTCAATGAACCTTATCGAATCTTTAGATTGCCGAACATTGATAAGACTTACTGCTGTTAAGAATTTGAATATAAGTGAAACTTTAATTAAAGAGTATGTGAAAATAGTAGAAAAGGCAAACCCTAACTTTTTTGAAATAAAAGGTTTCACCTTACAAGCTAAAGCGCTATTAATTAATGAACGTTTAAAAAGTGAGCGCCCACTTCAAGAATATTTTCCCGATTATAATTATTTATACAAAATAGCTCTGAAATTCGAAGAATTTAGTAATTTTCCCATTATCTATGCTAACGAAACTAGCAGAGACATCTTATTTGCTGTAAATTGGAATAAGGATGTGAATCCAATAATAAAAGAACCATAAAAGAGAAATCCGCTTAAAATTCTCATGTTTTTTTTTGAATAATTAAAAATAAAAAGTATTTCGAATTTACTTTTTTAATCATGCATGTTGTCTGCTTAGATTTGGAGGGCGTACTTATTCCGGAAATATGGATAAATATTGCTTTAAAAACAGGAATAGAGGAGCTCAAAATAACCACTAGAGATGAGCCTAATTATGATAAATTAATGACGAGAAGATTAAAAATCCTGCAAGAAAATGAAATAACTTTACCCATGATTCAAAATATAATAAAAACAATGGACCCTTTAGAAGGGGCATCTGAATTTATAAAGTGGTTGAGAAATTATACACAAGTTGTTATCGTGACAGATAGTTTTAAAGAATTTGCAATGCCACTATTGATAAAATTAGGAAATCCGTTTGCTTTCTGTCACAATCTTATAGTAACTGATGAGGGAATAATTATCGATTATGCCTTAAGAATCAAAGACATGAAAAAGGTAACATTACAAAAATTCAAGGAGATGAATTATAAATCCATTGCAATTGGAGATTCGTATAACGATATTGACATGTTGATAACTGCAGATCATGGAATCCTTTTTAGACCACCAGTAAATGTTGAGGAAGAATATCCCAATTTCCCTAGTTTAAGGAAATATGAGGACTTAAAACAAGCTGTTAGTAATATTATTGGTTTTTAAATCTAATAATTTCAATTCTTAAAGGTAATGCCTTACCATCTTTTTTAATTTTTCAAGGTTTTCTTTTTTTAAAGCGGAAAATTCTATGAATGGTATTCGAGCATCATTTTTTTTGAAGAATTCATCTAGGTGCACGAGCTCTAATCCGAATTCTTCAGCAGATTTTAAAAATAAGTTAATTTTCTTGGTTTTATCGAAATTTGATACTTTATCAATTTTGTTCATGATAATTAATAGAGGGATATCAAATTCATTTAGGAATTTTATTAGTTCAAAACTTAGCGGAATTGTTTGTTTATTCTCAATAAAATATTTCTGAATCTCATCTTCAATTCTTAGGATATTAAGCACGATGAAACACAAAAAATAATCCTCATGATGCTTCTCTATATGTATTACGATTTGTTTCTTTACATGCTCTGCCCTTCTATGACTTGATTGACTCATGTATCCAAATCCAGGTAAATCAATCACTTGAAATTTCATATTAGGTTGAGTTATTGGTCTAATTAATAAAGTACTCCCTGGAGATTTTCCGCTTTTACCTTTAAATTTGCGAGGGTTGGATAGAAGTAATCGTGTAATTGAACTTTTCCCAACATTAGAGTTTCCGATGATCAATAAAGATGGTTTTTGCGCCATGATAAAATTAAATACATAAAAGATTAAATATATATCAGATATCTAAAAAATCATCTTTGAGAAAATCTTCAATCATTTGCTTCTTTTCTTCCTCTTTGATAACAGGACGAGTGCTTATTGGTTCTCCGACTTGGTCTAACAGTTCTTTTAGCCCTTTCACGGACACATTGACTTTAAATTTGCTACCTCTCATGTATCGAATGACTTGTTTATCATTAAGTGTTAATCTTAATATATACCCTAAACCAAAATAAAATTGGTGTTCTAGGATTGGATCGATGGGGCTCTTACTTGTTACCTCTTTTAACATTTCATATAATAGTTGTTTACTTGCAATGTGGTCCTCAGATTGATATACAATGTAATGAAGGGCATGATACCATATCTTGTCACGTTTATTACTTGCCTGCTCCATGAATTTTTCTGGAGTTATGATTTTTTTTACTACTTCCTCTTTACGTTCCAATAATTCTTGTTTTATTCGTTTTTCCAACTCGCTTGATATTCCAGGAGTCGATGGTATTGAAATGTCTTGTTCTAATTGGGGAGTAGTATCTTCCTGCCTAACGGATTTCATTGCTTCTTGCATTTCTTTAAGTTCATCAAATCCAATTTCATCGAGATCGGAAAAATCTGTTAATAACGATTCTTTTTCAGCACTGTATCTCTCTTGTTCACTTGTTAACTCTTGGGATTCTTCAGTTGTATCCCCGGAGATGGATTCAAGGGGAATATCTTCATCTGATGCGTCTATTTCACGCATTTTATCGACTGCATCTTGCATGGCTTTTATTTCGTCTAAATCAAGATCGTCCATATCAGAAAAGTCAGTTTCAAGTGCTTTCATCTCTTCAAGATATGTTGACAAATCATCTTTTAGGTTATTTAGATCGGGATCTTCTCTCTCTTGATTATCTTCTGAGTGATCTTTTTGGTCTTCAGCCATATTTTTGCTTGAATATTTATTTTCTATTAAGATAATAATTACAATTTAATTCTTTAAATTTTAAGATTCTTCGACATGAATATATGAATGAAAAAATAAAATAGATAATATATAAAAAAATTAGATTATTGAAAAGGAGCTACGATTTCTTGTATAAAAATCTCTGCCAACTTGAAACATTTGGCATTTCAACAGGCATCCCCTTCCGCTTTCGAATTTCCAAGATAAGATCTTCTTCGATGCTTGCAGGAACTTTATGAAATCCTAAAAATTCGTATCCGAAAAATGCTCTCCCTTGAGTTGACCCTCTAATCTCATCAGCAATACCGATTAATTCTGCTGCGGGAAGTTGTCCTTGAACACGCACGTATTCTCCTTCAGGATTCACGTTTAGAACTCTCCCTCTATGCTTATTGATAATTGCTAATACACCTGATTCTGTTCCTTGCGGAGTTTTAACGTCTATTTTCTGGACAGGTTCATATAAATGCGGCTTAGCATCTAACATTGCCATAGAAAAAGCAGAAAAGCTCATGCTAGCTATTTGATTGTATCCTGTATGTGCTGGGTCTTCATGAATCGTTAAATCTGTGAATACGACTTTTATACCTGTACCCGGTTCCTTTGCTAATATAGTCCCCTCTATCCATTCTCTAAAGGCTGCAGATAAATAAGATTTGATCCTATCAAACCGTTGGAGTCCAGAAGTACCATTAACTAACAAGTTTCCATTATACACGTCAACAATTCGGCGTGCTTCTTTTGCATCCCATCCTGCTTCTTCACGCAATATTTTTGCTTGAGATTTAGAATCCATTAAATCGTTGATTTTTCCGCTTTCTATTATCTTTTCTGTTGCTTCATCTAGAGGTTCCATGTGCATGAGCATTCTATTATGACTATTGGAGGATTTTGTGTGAAAATTTTTGCTTGTTGATGTAATCTTTTCCCTATAGACTATAATCGGTTCTCCAATATTGATTTTCACTTGATTATTAATCCGCTTGGTGAGAATATCAATTTGAAGTGGATCGATACCAGAGAGAATGTATTCCATTGATTCTTTATTAAGGCGGAATTTAGCTGTTGGATCAGCTTGGAGCCATTTTCCAACTACATCTCCAAGCTTTGCTATATCGTGTGGATCTTTTGGTTTAATACTTCGCGATACCACTGCTTCGCAAGCATAGCTAATTTTTTCAAATGATGGAAGCATTGCTTGTTCTTCTTTATTTTTTGGTACATCTCTCGCATTTAAAAATGTTTCACCAGATGGACAAATAAACCCATAAATTGCAAACAGGTTTCCTGCTGGAATTTTTTCAACATCTAATATATCGGTGATTTCCATCACTCCAAGTCGTTTAACTCTATTTGTTGTTCTATTACCAACTAAATAAATTGAGTCTGTATGATGAAATGTTCCCGAAAATACTCTACCAATGAGGGTTGCTTGATAATTCTTCTTAGGATCAAGAAAAATTTTAGTAATCATTCCATAGAGAGGACCATTAGGATTACTCGCTACAAGAGATTTTCCTAACTCAGAATCCAAGTCTCCACCCCAAATATGGGGAATTCTATACTTCGCAGCAGTTACTGGGTCGGGTAGATGATCTACAACCATTCTTAGCATTGGTTCATCTAATGGAAGGTTCTCTCTTAACCATTGAATATCTCCATCATTATACTTTTGAAACACATCTTGTGGCTTTAATCCTTGTTCTAGGAGTATCTCATAGGTAAAACCCCAACCATGTTTTGCAGAACCCACCGCAACGCTATTCTTAGCAAAATCGACGGTCCAGCCGGATCCTTCTGGTCGGATTTTCTTAATTAATTCATTTACTTGCCGTGAAATTTTATCAATTTTTTCAAATGTTGCTTGAGGAGAGAGTTTAAGTTCACTTATTAAGCGATCCACCTTGTTAATGAACAAGACAGGTTTACAATATTCTTCTCCTACAGCAAGTCTAATATTTGTTTCAGTTTGTGTCATGACGCCTTCAAGAGCGTCAACTAAAATAATTGCACCATCAGAACCTCGAAGGGCTCGTGAAACTTCACCCGTAAATGAGATATGTCCAGGTGTATCATTAATCTGAAATATATAAGGTTCAGCGTCATCTGGTGTTCTTGAGTCTTCGAAAGAAAGCAAAACGACGGAAGTGAAAATCGTGATTCCTCTGGCCTGCTCCTCCTCATCTGAATCTGTCATTTGGAGCTGCCCAGCATCTTCTTCTCTCATAAGACCGGCTCTACGTAGTAGATAATCTGATGCTGTTGTTTTACCGTGATCAATGTGGGCCGTGATAGTAAAAATTCTTTTCTTTTCAAAGTTCGTGCTTGACACCATACGAGCGATATCTTCAGGGTTTTTTACTTTAACCATTTTCTTCACTATTTATAAAATTCTAATATTAAAAAGAGTGAAAGAAATCATAAAAATTTTATGAATATGGGCAATAAATCGACAATTTTTGAAAATTGTAAGCATCTAATCCCCCAATAATCCCATCTCTTATCACTTAATTTTGGGATTCATGAGAAAATCTTGCTCTTTCATAATAAAATGGTAAAACCATGTTTCTTAACACGTAAATTGCTTTTTTACCCGAAATTGTAGTTGCATTTACTGATTTTGATATATTTCTTACTTCAAAATTATCAGGGAGTTTAAGTATAGTAAAATTTTTTAAAAAATCAATAAATTCAGTAAATTCTCGCTCGGTTTCAATCCAGAGATACCCTTTTTTTTCAATATAATTAGGATTTTTCCTAATGAATTTATCCATGTGGGATTTCTCTTTTATTGGTGGTCCCTTTCGGAGGTAAGATTTTGATATTTTTGGATTTGAACAATAAATTGCGAGATTATATTCTTCAATATTATCTTCAAAATACAATTCAAATTCAATTTTTTCAAATTTCCTTGCATGGGAGGGTTCATTTTCGCCATTTGATTTAATGCTATCTCCAAGAGAGTATAACTTATCTCTATTAATCGTGTAATGTATTTCTTGATTTAAATTCTTGAGTTCGATAATAAAGAAATTATTTCTAAGTTTATCCCCATTTTTTGATTCTATATATTCAGGAATTATTCCAATTTTAAAAAAATCCTCTTTGGGATTCTTTAGGAATTCTTGAATTTGGTTGTTACAATATCTATAAGATCTTTCAGAAATTGCAGATGCCACATTTCGATTTTGGTCTATAGGATCAATGATGATTAAAGCATCATCACACATGTGAGGTTTTTTTCGTATTTCTTTGATGGTTCTACTATAGTAATCAAGAGGATTACGGAGTAAATTCTTAAAGTTATTAAATAAGTTTTCCAAGTTTTCATAGTGATATATAAGTAATTCTGCGCTATAACCAATAAAACCTGCTTTTCCTACTGCACTCTTATCACCATAACAATGGCACGCTTTAAAAAATTGCTTTAACAACCTCACGTCATTTTTTTGGGTATCTGTGAGATTATCTCTAACAAATCGCCCATGCCAAGGAGAACGATCAACAGCAGTAACTGGTCCGTATTTTTTTATGTACTCCAATGTTAGATCAAAATATAAAACAATGTCTATTTTTAGGTCAATTTTTTCTGATTTATAATCAACTTTAACGTATGGATGTTCTGCATAAAGCAAGCCAGGGTTTTTAAACTCTTCCGTGCTTAATGCTTTGATTATCCATTCATTACATAAAAAGAGAAAATCCTTCTTGGATTCTTTTTTACGTTTATTCTTGCTCAATCCTTCATATTTTGGTTTGAATTCATTGAAATTTAGTCCAATAAAAAAATCTATATCAAAATCATTCCTTAATTGAGTTTGCTTAATACCCGTTGAACCTTGAGGTTCCATGGTAGTATATCGAATGCCTTGCTCTTGGGCTCTTTTCTTAAGCAATATTTTTAATTTGTCAACTACATGATTAATGGTTGAGATTTCGTTTATCGTTGGCACGATATACTTTAATACATTCTTGTATATTTGCTCGACATTTGACATGTGATTTAAAAATAATAGAGAATTGATTGGATGAATGTTGTGTTAAATTAAAATACTGAGTCTTTGATTATAACTTTTTGGATGATTCAATCCGTTGAGTCATAAATAAATTTAAATTCTAAAATCGCAGATTACGTAAAATTTAAAAAGGGGCGTAGTTATCTAATGACGAGACAAATTGGGACATTATCGCTGAGAACGGGAATTATATAAACAAGAGATGGAGAATAGATACTTTCTGGCTTTTTTCATAGTCTAACAACGTAAAGGGAGCATCACATACCCCACCAAGGGTTTTTTTTCCTCATTAATATGATATATTCTCTGAGAGCACTCTTTTGGTCGGTAGTGAGTTCATCAACAAATTTCCCAAGCAATTGTCTCACATGCGATTCTGGAATACTTACAAAAAGTGTTTCATCTCTACCTAGATCCTTTCCAATTTCTATTCCACGAATTGAAATCGCGACTTCAGAATCTTTATCAGCGCGATCCAGAGTTTTTCCTTTATCTTGAATTTGATGAATTCGCCTTATTTTTTTTCCTTTATCAGTAATCAATGCTACTTTTGGTAGAAGCGTTCCTGCTTCAACATGTACTCCAAATACTGCGGGATCTGAATTTCTAAATATAAAATCGGGAATCATTCTTAGCTTGGCAGGTAACAACAATTCACTCATTTTTTTTGCTGTATCTTCAGCTTTTCTTACTTCCGCATACTCAATATAGTCTTCTAATAATCGATAAATCACGTTGTTTGTGAAAATTCTAATATTATCTGTTATTGCTTGTTCTTGAGCTTCGGGTAATATTTTAACATTAAAACCAAGAACGGCGGCAGAATAGGGATCAAAAATTTTTACAATATTAGCGTTAATAACATCCTCTTTTTTGATAGGTCCTACATCTGCTATGCTTATTTTTACGCCATTTAAACTGAAATGATTCTCTAATGCTTCTAATGATCCAAGAGTATCAGCTTTTAGAACTACCCCAGCTTTATCGGTTTTAATTCTAATTGCTTGTACTTCATCATCAATATCATGATATATCTTTTCTTCTTCAGAAGGTGAACTAATTACCTTAAATGGAGATCCTGCAACGACATCGTCAATATTTGGAGCCAAAATTTTAACACCTGCAGCGGCACTTACAAAATCTTTAGAATCAAATTTCTGACGAGGATCGCGAATCTCATCAAGAGGTTTTGGGAGTAATATCGCTCGCACCTTTGATTTAATAGGTTTTTCCAACCCACCTACATAAAAATCATCGCTTTTCCGTAATACACCATCATAGATTAAGAGATCCATGGTGACTCCTTGTCCTTTTTCCTTCTTTACTTCTAAGACTACTCCTTTCGCAGGACCTTCTGAAAATTGTAAATTTGCGGTTAGATATTGTTGAACTAAACCCATTAAAACCATCAGCAAAGTGGAAATTCCTTCACCAGTTTTCGCACTTGTTGGCACAATTGCTATTTTTTTTGTAAAATCAGTTATCTTATCATAGCGATCTAAATCTTTAAATCCTTCTTCTAGGAAATTTCCAATGATTTGATATAATTTTTCATCTAAAAAATCTCTCACGTGTTGTCTCTGCAAGTTATAAGCATCCAAGAAATCAGCATCTTTTTTAGATTTCCAACCAGATATTCTGTCAATCTTATTAGCAGCAATTATAAACGGAGTTTTTCGCTCTCGTAAAATTCTTACTGACTCCCAAGTGATTGGCATGGTACCAGCAGTTACATCAATAACCAAAATAGCAATATCTGCCACCGCACCCCCTCGCTTCCTCAAATTTAAAAAAGCGGCATGTCCGGGTGTATCTATTACTAATATGCCTGGCAACTTAATTTCCTTGTCTGCAAATTCTTGTTTAGATTTTCCTAAAAATTCTTTAATATCACTCATTGGAAAATAGGAAGCACCAATATGTTGAGTAATCCCAGCCGCTTCTCTTTGCTGGACTATGGTACCTCGAATATAATCGAGAAGTGAAGTTTTACCATGATCTATATGCCCTAATATACACGCTATTGGAGCTCTAATGACCTTTTCTTTCTCGCTTGACATGAGACCAACTTCCTAAATAATGTTTAAATTAAATTAGTTGTATGTTAAAAAAGTAACCAAAAGATTAGAATTTTACTCTGATTATAGATATTTTTTGAGATATTTTGCGGTATATGATTTTAACTATTTTGATTTTAAAGACTGATCCAAGTATTTTTTTAGGTATTTTGCTGTATAAGATTTCTTATCATTTAATATTTCTTCAGGAGAGCCTTCAACAACAATTCTACCTCCTTTTTCTCCCCCTTCTGGACCAATGTCAATAATGTAATCAGCAGATTTAATAACATCCATATTATGCTCAATAATTACAACAGTATTCCCTTTTTCAACTAATTTTTGTAAAACAGCCAGCAATGAATTTATATCGTAAGCATGTAATCCAACAGTAGGTTCGTCTAGGATGTAAAGTGTATTACCGGTGCTAGTTTTCCTCAATTCTCTGGCAATTTTGATCCTTTGTGATTCTCCTCCACTTAAGGTTGTAGAGGATTGTCCTAACTCTAAATATCCTAAACCTACATCTACCACTGTCTTCAAAGTTTGATTTAATTTTGGAATATTTTCAAAAAATTCTAATGCTTGATGGAATGTCATTTTCAGAACATCTGAAATTGACTTCTCATGATATTTGATTTCAAGTGTTTCAGAGTTATATCTCTTTCCCAAGCATAAATCACATCGAATGTAAACATCTGGCAAGAAGTACATCTCTTTTTTTATATAACCACTTCCCGTACATTTCTTGCAATGCCCATGTTTTGTATTAAAACTAAATCTCCCTTTTTGATATCCCCTTTCTCTTGCTTCAGGAATTTTTGCGAATATGTCTCTAATAACATCTAATGCTTTAGTATAAGTTGCTGGTACAGAACGAGGTGTTCTCCCAATGGGAGATTGATCAATATTGATAATTTTATCTATATTTTCTTGCCCAATTATTTCATCAAAATCTCCCGTAATTACTTTTGAACTTCGAGTATTAATGAGGTTATGTAAACCTTTATATAAACAATCGAGTATAAGACTTGTTTTACCTGCTCCAGAAACACCAGTTATGCATGTAAAAATACTTAATGGGATTTTAATGTCAATATTTTTCAAATTATTTTCACGAACTCCCTTAATTTCCAAATATTCACCATTTATGGTTCTTCTTTTTTTAGGAGTATCAATCTTTCTCTTTCCAGATAAATATTCCCCAGTTAGAGTTTCTGAATTTAAGATATCATTTAAAGAGCCTTCCGCTACGACTTCTCCACCCAATTCTCCTGCCAATGGTCCCAAGTCAATGATATGATCAGCATTTTTCATTATTTCATCATCATGTTCAACTACAATGACTGTATTTCCCATATCTCGCAATTTTTTGAGCATTTTAATCAGTCTAGAGATATCTCGTTGATGTAATCCAACTGAAGGTTCATCTAACACATATAATACCCCTACGAGGCTTGATCCTAACTGTGTCGCCAATCTAATCCTTTCAGCTTCTCCTACTGACAGAGTATGAGAACGTCGACTTAAATTTATGTATTCTAGACCCACATTATCTAAAAATGATAATCTATCATTAATTTCTTTCAATACATCTTTTACAATTACTATTTCAGTTTCATTGAGAGTGAGATCTTTAAAAAACGATATTGAATCTTTAACGGATAGAGCAGATAAATCCGCGATGTTAATATCTTTAATAGTCACTGATAAACTCTCAGGTTTCAATCTTTGACCATTACATCGCGGACATACAATTTTATTCATAAAACTCTCATAAACATCTCTAGCCCATTCTGAAGAGGTCTCCATGTACCTTCTATGAAGCATGGGGATGATCCCTTCAAAGGTTCTTGAATATTGCCACAATCCATGAGCAAATCCATTATCATTATCATTTTTGGATTTATCATTATCTCTTTCAAATCGAAATTCTATTTGCTCATCATCAGATCCATAAATCAATTTTTGTATTTTTTCGGAACCAATCTCATTGATGGGAGTTTTATGAGTATCAAAACCATAATGTTTAGCAACTTGTTCCAGCATTTGCCAAGAATATGATGTTAACGTTCCAAATCCAGGAATATTTCTAATTGGAGTTTCTTGAATTGGAACATTCATATCAGTCCCTATGACAAAACTAGAATCAAATTCCAGTACAGTACCTAAACCACTACAATATTTGCAACTTCCATGTGGTATGTTGAATGAGAACATTTTATGGTCTAATTGAGGAAATGAGATCCCGCAATCAATACAAGCAAGATGTTCCGAGTAAATGTTTTCTTCTCCACCTAAAACTTCAATTGTAACGATACCCTCTGTTAATTCAAGAGCTTTTTCTATTGAATCTGCTAAACGTGTACGAATGTCTTCTTTCGACATTACTAGTCTATCGACGATTATACTAATAGCATGTTTCACATTTTTATCCATCGGTATATCTTCATCAAGTGTATACTGGATTCCGTCAACTTCTACACGTAAAAAACCTTTTTTCTTAAGATCTTGAAGTAATTCTTTATATTCACCTTTTCGATCCCTAATAACAGGTGCCTTGATGAGAAATTTTTCACTTTCTGGGATTACTTCCATTACTTGATGAATAATTTGTTGGGGTGTTTGCGGTTTAATTTCCTTCCCACAATTAGGGCAGTGTGGTATTCCCACATTAGCAAAAAGTAATCGATAATAGTCGTAAATCTCAGTAACAGTCCCCACAGTACTTCTTGGATTTTTTGAAAGGGGTTTTTGTTCAATAGCTATCGCAGGTGATAAACCTTCTATAGAATCCACATCTGGTTTATCCATTTCTCCTAAGAATTGACGGGCATAACTTGATAATGACTCAAGAAATCTTCTCTGACCCTCCGCATAAAGTGTATCCATGGCCAACGATGACTTCCCACTTCCACTAATTCCAGTAATGACAACTAATTTATTCCTTGGTATGATTACATCAATATTTTTAAGGTTATTCTGACGAGCTCCCTTTATTATAATTGAATCTACTGGCATGTTTATTACTATTTATATGAATTAATATTACGAGAAAAATTTCACTATTTTATTTTATAATCCTCAATAATATTACCCTAAGGTGTAATGATTTTCTAAACATGACCTCAAGTTGATTGAGGAATATAAAATTAATATTAAAATTAAATTTAGAAGCAAGATCAAATATTAATAGGTTAATTTATAATAAAGTGATTCAAAGTTCTATAAAAAAATAATTAAACCACTTCCACTAATACCAGTTATAACGACTAATTTGTTGCGTGGTATTACTACATCAGTTATACATTACATTAGTTATACAACTCTTTGTAATTCTTGAAGCTCTTCAGGTGATTTTTGCAGGCCCGCATAAAGGATGAAAAATCCAGACAACAAAATGAAAACGGCTAAACTGGGAAATAAGGAAGCCCAGGGTGCAGTATAAAGAAATGGTCGTGCTATCGAAATTTCAGCACCAAGTTGGATGGGAAAAGACGATGAGAACCCTAAAAGACCCATGAAGGTATCAATTAGAATGGTTACTCCCATAAATAGAGGAATGTAAGGAATTATTTTTTTACTAATATCATAGAATGAGGTTCGTTCTCTCGCAATTAGATATGTAAAAAATGGGGTCCAAAATAAGCCTACAAGGAATGGATAGTCAAAAAAAGGTAAAAAGTAACCATAAATCATTATAAACTCTCAGGTTTCAATCTTTGACCATTACATCGCGGACATACAATTTTATTCATAAAACTCTCATAAACATCT